>DATEND010000400.1:0-4523 GCA_035275245.1 Candidatus Eiseniibacteriota bacterium | reverse complement strand
AGCCCTTGCGCTGGCCGGACTCCACCGCTCGCTTCGACCGAACGTCGTGCACTGGCACGCCGCCCGCGCGCACGCACTGGGCGCGATCGCCTCGCTCCTGGCGCCGGGCCCTGCCCGCGTCCTGTCCCGCCGCGTGGACTTCCTCGTCCGGCGTTCCATCGGCAGCCGCCTTCTCTACGCGATTCCCATCGACGCGATCGTGGCGATCTCGAACGGAGTGGCCGCCGCGCTCGCGAAGAGCGGCGTCGATCCGGCGCGCGTGATCGTCGTTCCGAGCGGCATCGATCTGGCGCCGTTCGATGCGCCCTTCGATCGTGCCGCGATCCGTTCGCGGCTCGGCTTGAACGGGACCGACGTGCTCGCGCTTCAAGTGGCCGCGCTCGCCCCTCACAAGTCGCAGACGACGCTCCTCCACGCGGTGGCGCTCGTCCGATCGCGCCACCCGAACCTCCGCGTGTGGGTTGCAGGGGAGGGACCGCTTCGAGCCTCGCTGGAGCGAGAGCACTCCTCGCTCGAATTGGGAGAAATCGTGCGGTTCCTGGGGTTTCGCGACGACGTGGCCGATCTCCTTCGGGCCGCGGACTTCTTCGTGATCTCGTCGTACCTGGAAGGGCTGGGGACGTCGATCCTGGACGCGATGGCGGCGGGACTTCCGGTCGTCGGAACTCGGGTGGGCGGCATCCCCGAGGCGGTGAGGGAAGGCGTTTCGGGAATCCTGGTTCCGCCGAACGACCCGCGCGCCCTCGGAGAGGCAATGGGGACGCTCGCGGGCGATCCTAACCTGCGTGCCCGGTACGGTGAAGCCGGACGAGGGCTCGCCGCCGGTTTTTCGGCCGATTTCACGGAGTCCCGAACGCGGGAGGTCTATCAGGCTGTTCTGGGCCGGAGGAAACCCCGGCCGGACGCTCCGGGCCGCCCTTGACCGTGTAATTTCAACCTGTTACAGTTGTCGGAGATCCGCTCCGACGCCTACGATCCACCAAAGGAATCCGAATGCTCGAGATCCTCCCCATCCTCCTGAACGGCGCTTTGGTGCTCGGCGTCCTGGTCTTCGTGCACGAGCTTGGTCATTTCCTTGTGGCCAAATGGCTTGGCGTCCGCGTCATCTCCTTTTCGATCGGAATGGGGCCGCGGCTCTTCGGATTCACGCGCGGCGGGACGGATTATCGGATCTCGCTTCTCCCGCTCGGCGGCTTCGTTCGAATGGCGGGGGACAATCCGGAGGAAGAGCGAGCCCACGAGAAAGGCGAGTTCCTCGAGCAGCCATGGTGGGGACGCGCCCTGATCACGGCCGCCGGCCCGTTGGCGAACCTGGTGTTTGCCGTCATCCTCTACGTCTCGCTCTACATGATCGGAATCACGATCCCGACCTCGCCGACGCGGCTCGGTGGGGTGCGCGAGGGTTCGGTGGCCGAGCGCGTGGGGTTGAAGCCCGGCGATGCGATCGTGGCGTGGGAGGGGAAGCCGACCGCGAACACGCTCGAGCTCTCGGATGCCCTCGGGGCCACGCTCGAATCCAAGAAGGGACCCGATCCGCTTCATTTCCGCGTGAAGCGAGTCGACTCCACGATCGACTTCACGATCCCTCGTGCGCAGGTGGAGACCCTCGTCGACGGCCTTCAGTGGGATACCGGCACCGTCATTGGCCGGGTCTTCATCGGCCTTCCGGCGTACGACGCCGGCATCAAGGACGGCGACGAGATCCTCGCCATCGAAGGCCGGCGCATTTCCTACTGGAACGACATTTCGAAGACGCTCATGCGACTCCCGGACCGGGACGTCTCGATTCTCATGCGACGCGGCGAGCGGACCTACACCGTCGTGGCGCACACGAATCCCGAGGGAAAGATCGGCGTCGAGCCGCCCGCGCCGCTGACCGTCCGCCAATCATATCCGCCGCTCGAGGCGCTCTCGCTCGGGTCGCGCCACACGCTTCAGACCATTGGTCAAATCTACGCGGGACTCTGGAGCTTCATCACGGACCCGGTGCGGCTTCGCAAGTCGATCGCCGGACCGATCGCGATCGCGCAGGTGGCGAGCCAGCAGGCGAGCGGGGGCTTGCTCGAGCTCGTCGCGTTCGCCGCGTTCATCAGCCTCGCGCTCATGGTCATGAATCTCCTCCCGATCCCGATCCTGGACGGCGGGCACATCTTCTTCGCCCTCATCGAAGGCGTTCGGCGAAAGCCGCTTTCACTCAAGACGCAATACTTCTTCCAACGTATCGGCCTCGTTCTCTTGGTCGGCCTCGTGATTTTCTCGCTCTACAACGACCTGAGCCGGGTGACGCAGCGACATCAAGCAAGCACGGACATCTCGAAGCGGCTGACGGCCCCGACGCCGGCCGACACGGCGGACGCGGCCGCCACGCCCTGACAGCGCCCGGTTGACCCGACCCAGGGTCGTGCGCCGCGGAGTCGAACGGACGCGTGCGTTTTCACTCGGGCTATTCCTCTTCGTAGCACTTCTGGCCGCGGGGGGCGCCCCGGCTTCTCACGCCGCCGAGGGGGACGCCGATGGACTCGCCCTCGATCGCACCGTTCGCAAGGTCACCATCCACGGGAACACGAACTACAAGGCCGGAACGCTCAAGGATCTCCTCCGAACGCGCGGCTCCTCCTTCTGGAAGCCGTGGAAGAAGAACCCGCTCCGCGCCGACTACATCCGCTTCGATGCCCTCACCCTTCGCGACTTCTACCGCCGGCACGGGTACCTCTCGGCCCGGGTCGACAGCGTTCCCGTACGGGGGCGCGGCACATCCGGCTGGGCGGACGTTGCCTTCTATCTGACGGAAGGACCCCGGGCACGAGTCGAGTCGGTCCGTTTCGAAGGCTTCGGCCCGATCCCGGAGGCCGATCTTAGGAAGGCGCTCCGACTCAAAGAAGGGGACCCGTTCGACGTGCCGCGCCAGGACCTGAGCCGCCAAGCCGTCGAGAATCAATTCCTGGAAAAGGGGTACATCGCCGCCGGGGTCCGCGATTCCCTCGAGATCGACACGACCAGCGTTCGCATCGTCTACCGGATCGTCCCTGGGCCCCGGGCGGTGCTCGGCGCCGTCCACGTCGAAGGGACATCGGTCACGAAGCCCAAGTTCGTCACGCGGGAGGTGGTGCTCGATCAAGGTGACGTCCTCGCGCGGAGCAAGCTGATCCAGAGCCAACAGCGGATCTACGACTCGGGATTCTATTCCGACGTTCAGTTCGACCGCGGACCGATCGACACCGTGTCGACGGCGACCGATCTCACGGTTCTCGTGCGCGAGCGGAAGATGGGATGGATCGACGCGGGCGTTGGCTACGGGACGGTCGATCAGTTGCGTCTCTCGGCCCAGGTCGGGCAGCGGAATCTTTGGAAGGACGGATTTCGGTTCGTCGCGACCGGGCGGCTCGGCATACGCGTCGAAGCCAAGGACTGGACCGTGCTTCAGGAGCTTCCGGATCTCACCGCGCGCGCCGGTGATCGGCGCCTCGACCTGATCCTGTCGAGGCTCTGGACGCTTGGGCTCCGGATGACTACCTCGGTGGGTGGATACGCCGAGGCGATCCCCGCGGTCGAGGACAAGACGAACGCCTATCGCGCGTACGGCGGATCGATGACGTTCGGGTATGACTTCACGCGCCAGACACGGTCGCGCCTATCCTACGAACACCGGAAGATCGTTGCGGACAGCTCGAGCCTTCGCGTGTCGTTCGACGAGGGCCGAAAACGGTATTCCACGAACCGAATCATTCTGTTCGGCGAGCGGGACACACGGGACAACGCGTTCGATTCGCATCGGGGGATCGATCTTGTCGCTACAAGCGAGTTCGTGGGAGGCGTATTCCGGGGAAGCGCCAACTTCATCAAGCTGGGCGGCACCTGGAGCGGCTACGTTCCGGCGCGACGGCGCCTCGTCCTCGCCCTTCGGGTTCGCGGCGGCGTCATCACGCCAAAGGGCGTGAATCTCGGTCCGGCCACCGACTCCACGATCGTCGCGGTCACCCCCCTGGATCTCATTCCGGTGGAAGAACGATTCCGTACCGGCGGGGCAAACTCGGTGCGCGGCTACCGCGAAAACGACATCGGAACGAGGACCCGTGTGATCGACGATACGACTACCGTCATCGAGCGCGGCGGCCGAATCTTCCTCCAGGGCAACGTGGAGCTACGCCTTCGGCTCGTTGGGATCCTGGGTGGCGTCGCTTTCTTCGACGCCGGGAACGTCTGGGTCCGGCGAACCGACATCAAGTTGAAGCGAATTCTGAGCTTTTCGGACGATGCGGGGTATAACGATATGAGATACGGGGCTGGAGTTGGCCTTCGGATCGGGACGCCGATCGGGCCGGTTCGGTTCGATTACGGCTGGAAGGTTCGCCTCCCCAGCGAGGAGGAGCCGGACGCGACCCCGGGCCCAGGTGAATTTCACTTCAGCGTAGGTCAGGCCTTCTGATGTCCCCAGAACCCGAAGCCCAGGTACCGACTGGCGGAACGGCTGGAACCGGCCGGACGCCGCGAAGAGGCGGGCTCGCCGCCATCCGGTGGGTCGC
>DATEND010000399.1:0-10245 GCA_035275245.1 Candidatus Eiseniibacteriota bacterium | reverse complement strand
GAGGGGAGCGGAGCGCCGTGGATAGCGCGGGGCCGCTCTGGCGAGCGCCCAGATAGCCCAGCGCTACGACCATCGCGACCCGCGCGGCCGGGTCCGGCTCCGGGTGAAGCCGGGCGGCGAGGGCCGGCGCGGCGGTCGTGTCGCCGATGAGCCCGAGGGCGAACGCGGCCTCGCGACGAACCGAGGGAATCCGGTCGCGCAGCGTGCTCGCCAAGATGAGGGCCGATCCGCGATTCTGGATGCGGCCGAGCGCCTTCGCGGCCGCCGCGCGCACCACGGACGATGCGTCGCCGAGCGCTCCGGCGAGACCGCTCGTATCCCGCCTCGCTTCCCGCTCCTGAATCGCGGCGACACGGATCGCCACCGTCGCGCCCGCGATTCCCCGCGCCGCGCCCGACAGATCCTGCGCCCGGGCGCGCGAGGGATGGACGGCCGATCCATCGATCGACAGCACGATCGCGACGAGCGCCAGGAGACTCACGAAATCGAGCGCGGCACGCGTCAGCCTCGGGCGCATGAACCCTCCGTCAAGAGTGGGAGCGCGGTGTCCAGCACGTCCGACGGCGCGATCGAATCGAGCGAATGATCGTCGGCGCGCACCGAGCGAACGCAACGACCCACAGGTTTCCATTCGTCGGGGTCGGACCATCCGTAGAGCCCGACCGTCGGACACCCGACGGCGCCCGACAGGTGGAGCGGGCCCGAATCGTTGCCAATGTAGACCGCCGCTCGTTGGAGGCGTGCCGCCAGCATGGGAACCGTCTCTCCCCGGACGATGGGGAGCGGCCGCCCGAGTTGCCCGAGGACCGCCTCGCTCGTGCCGGCGTCCTGAGGTCCCTCGATCAGCCAGACCTCCAGTCCCCGTCGACCGAGTTCGCGGGCGACGGCCGCGAAGCCGTCCGCGCGCCACCGGTTCTTGAGCTTCCCGGCACCGGGGTGAAGATAAGCGACGCCCGACGGCGCGCGCGAGAGGAACGTCGGATCGGGAATGTAGTACGGAGGTGGCGGCACGGCGCCGACGGCTCCGGCCGCACGCGCCAGCTCGAGCGAGATCTCGCTCTGGTGCGGGCGCCCATCCGGAAAGGGCACGACGCGCGTCAGCCCCGCCCGGTCCCGACGGGCGTAGCGCGCGGGCTCGAATCCGACGCGCTCGCGCGCGCCGCCGATCCGCGCCAACAGGGCGCCGCTCTTCGAATAGGAGACGGTCGTGAAATAGAGTGCTAAGTCGGGGCGCGGACGAAGCGGCCAGGCGGCGCCCAGAACGCCGAAGAAATTCCGCGTGTCGGCGATCCGAAGCTCATCGACCCAGGGTTGTCCTTCCACCGCGGCCGCGTTCTGACGGCCCGCGATCAGGGTCAAGTGCGCCCCGGGCCATGCCTGCCGCACCGCGCGAATGGCCGGCACGTTCAGGAGCAGATCGCCGAATTGATTCTGGGGCCGGTAGAGATGGATCCGTCGCGGTGAATCGCCGTCGCCCGGCATCGGAAGCGGGATGGGCAGGGAGGGATCGGTCAGGTCTTGGCGGGGCCGCGCTTCGACTTGAATCGCTCCAGTTCGAGCACCTTGACGAGTCGATCGTGGCACGCGGCCGGCATTTCGTGGTTTTCCGTGTGGCGGTAGAGCTTGATGGTCATCGTGAGGGTGTCGAACTCGGCCCGGCAGTCGCTGCACATCCCGATGTGCTTGTGCATCTCGACCGCGACTTCCTGCTTCACGTCTTCGTCCAAATACGAGGAGAGCGACTCGAGGACTTCCTTGCATGTCATCATTGGTTGGCTCCCATGGCGCGACTCGACTTGGCGTCGCTGAAGTACAGGGCAAGTCGGTTCCGAACCTTGAGGCGTGCGCGGTGGAGCCGGGACTTCACGGCCGCCACGGACAGATCGAGGATTTCCGCGACTTCGGCGTTCGACAGCTCCTCGACGTCGCGCAGGATGAAGACCTGCTTGAACTCCGGGGGCAGCGCTTCGATCGCTTCGTCCATCGCCTTCTGCGTCTCCTTCGTCAAGAGTTGCTCGACCGGTCCGGGAGACCAGTCGGCGATGTTGATCGGCGTCTCACGCTCGTCGGCGTCGTCGATCGACACCGTGGGGAGCTGCTTCTTGCGAAGCCGCATGAGGGCCGAATTCGCGGTAATGCGATAGATCCAGGTCGAGAACGTGGAATTCCCCTGGAACGACTTGATGCCGCGGTAGGCGCGTAGAAACGTATCTTGAAGCACGTCCTCCGCATCCTCGGGATTACGCAGCATCTTCATGGCCAGGCTATAGACCTTGGTCTCGTAGCGCTCGACCAGGTTGCCGAAGGCACGCTCGTCGTCCTGCTGAGCCTTCTGGACCAGCTCTTCGTCGGAAGCGGGCGTGGCCACAGGCTCCTCATGCAGTGGATGCGGGTCTTGGGGAGAAGGGTTCGGGACTTGATGCGGTTCTGAGGCTACGGAGGGGCGGTGGTCCTGTCAAGGACCGAGGAACCGCCCGTTTAGACGGGCTGGCGGTCCGGAACCTGGGCCCGCTCCTCGCGCGGGTTCCCGACCCCGTGGCGGCGCATCTTGCAACGGAGGCTGCCCCGTCCGATGTGGAGGAGCCGCGCCGCCTCCACGACGTTGCCCCCGCTCTTCGCGAGAGCGCCCTCGATGGCGGCCTTCTCCAGGGCGACCAAGGAGATTCCATCCGTCGGAATTCGAATGCCGAGCTCGGCCAAGTCGACGGCCGCTGCCGGCCGCTCCTCGAATGCCGGGATCGCGAGTTCCGCCGGTCCGATCTCCTCGTTTCGCGTCAGGAGGACGGCGCGCTCGATCACGTTCATGAGCTCCCGCACGTTTCCTGGCCAGGGATAGCGCGTCAGGGCCCGCGCCCCTTGTGGGGAGAGTCGCGCTGCCCGGCCCAGCTTTCGCGAGACGCGCTCGAGGAAGATCCCCGCCAGGAGCACCGCGTCTCCGGCCCGCTCGCGGAGCGGCGGCACCTCGATCGGAACGACGCTCAAGCGATAGTAGAGGTCTTCCCGGAAACGACCCTGGCGTACCTCTTCCACGAGGCTCCGGTTCGTCGCCGCCAGGATTCGCACGTCGACCTGGATGTCGCGCGTTCCGCCGACGCGACGCACGATCTTCGAGTCGAGGAACTTGAGGAGCTTCGCCTGCAGGGTCAACGGCAGCTCGCCCACCTCGTCGAGGAAGACGGAGCCGCCTTCGGCCGCCTCGAAGAGTCCGATCCGCTGTTGGGTCGCGTCCGTAAAAGCACCCTTCTCGTGCCCGAAGAGTTCGGACTCCAAGAGCTCGCGGGGAATCGCGGCGCAGTTGATCTCCATGAACGGGCCGTGCCCGCGGGGGCTCTCGCCGTGAATGGCACGAGCGAAGAGTTCCTTGCCGACGCCGCTCTCGCCCAGGATCAGGACGGAAGTGGCGCTGGAAAGGGACACGCTCTGCGCCAGCTCCACCGACCGGCGGATGGCGGGGCTCTCGCCGATGATCCGATCGAACCGGAATTCCTGTTCGACGCGGGCGCTCTCGCGCTCCTGACGGACCTGTTGCCCGGCGCTCCGTGCCGCGGCCTTGAGAAGTCCGTCCAGCGCCTCGTAGCGGATCGGCTTCAGGAGGATGTTCCGGATCCCGAGCTCGTTCATCTCCGCCGCGTCGGCGGCGGCCGATCGGTCGAGCCAGAGCGCGAGCTGCATCCGTGGCCAGCGCTCCTTGAGCCGTCGTACGGCGTCGCGATGGTCGTCCGCGTAGCCCGACTCGCCGGTTCCGAAGTCGAGCACGCCGAAGCGACAGGTGTCATCCCCTCGGCCGGCCAGATAGGCATCTACGGAATCGGCGACTCGAACGGACGCCTTGGATCCTTCGATATGAGCGGCCAGGGCGTCCCGCTCCGGTCCCGGCGGCATGATGACTGCGACGTTTAGATTCAAGGAGTTGCGGTCCCCCCATGGATCGCGGTTCCGGACGAAATCCGGTGACGGGAGGGATATCGGCGAAATGGGGCCGGATGCTTAGCGGGAAGTGGGGCTCGCGGGGCTCGACGGGGTCGGCAGGAATCGGCCCGGAATGGGTAGAAATCCCCATTGGAGGGGGGTTGCGGGAAGCCTACCCTTTTTATACCCAGTACCGTTTCTCAGGCGCCCACCGTCTCGGGCGCGAAACCGCCCCTTCGAAGGGGCGCGAAGGGGGATGCACCGATGGCCACGACACAAGAGAAGGAACTCCCGAAACAGGAATCCCAGACGCCGCCGTTGGAATCGACGGCGGATCTCCTCACCGAGTTGATTTCGCATCTCCAGAAGAGCCGCACGCAGTTGCGCGAGGAGTGGGTTCAGCGAATTCGAGAAGCCGAGCTTCTGACGGCGATGACGAGGGAGGAAATTTTCGCCGAAGCCACTTCCGTTTATGACAGTTACGTGGAGGCGCTGGAGACCGGCACGCTGGAAGCGCTGCAGGCCTACGCCCGAAATCTCTCCGAGCGCATCATCCCGCGCGGCGTCGAGACGCATGAGGTCGTCGGAATCGTGCTCCTCCTCCGCGACGTGCTCGCCCGGTCCTTGTTCGCCAAGTATCGCACCGACTTCCGGGTCCTGCACCGCGTCCTGGACGCGTACGAGCCCGCGGCCAATCGGATCGGCATCACGGTCGCCGTGGGGTTCGTCCAGGAACGCGAGCGCGTGATCCGGGAACAGCAGGAGGCGATCCGCGAGCTCTCGACGCCGGTGCTCCAGGTGCGCGAGCGGCTCCTGATCCTCCCCATCATCGGTCTCATCGATCCGCAGCGAGCGCGGCAGCTCACGGAGCAACTGCTCCGCGGGATTCGAATGAACCGCGCGAAGGTCGTCGTGATCGACATCACGGGCGTCGCGGCCATGGACGCAACGGTCGCGAACCATCTGGTGCTCACCGTGGAATCGGCGCGCCTTCTCGGCGCCACGGTCATCGTCACGGGCCTCTCGCCCGAAATCGCCCAGACGCTCGTCAACATCGGCGTGGACCTGGGCAAGATGAACACCGTCGGCGATCTCCAGGGCGGGATTGAAGAAGCCGAACGCCTGCTGGGCTACAAGGTCTACCCGACCCGCGAGAATCCAGTCGCATGAGGGCCCCGACGCGCCCATACTCACACTGAGGAGTCCGTAGCGTGGAAGTTCCGATTCTGAAACAGGGCCCTTATCTCATCGCGACGGTGCAGTCCGCGCTCACCGATGCGGACCTCCTCGAATTGCGGGACGGGCTCGTGGAGCGAATCGGCCAGTCCCGATCACGCGGCGTCATCGTCGACGTGACGGCGCTGGACGTTCTCGACTCCTTCGCAACGAGGACCCTGCGCGACCTCGCGCACATGATCCGGCTCCGAGGCGCGCAAACGGTCATTGTCGGCATCCAACCCGAGGTGGCGTTCGCCATGGCCCAGTTCGGGCTCACCCTCGAAGGCATCACCACGACGCTCGACCTCGAAGAGGGCCTTGCATATCTCGACGAGAGCCTCAAAACCAGGCGCGTCGGCTAACGGATCCTCCGCGCCGCCCGCGACGGACGACCGCACCGTTCTCCGCAGCGAAGCCGACATCGTCGCGGCCCGCATGATCGGGCGGGCGATGGCTGCCCAGCTCGGCTTCTCGCCGGGAGACTCCACGCTCATCGCCACGGCCATCTCCGAGCTCGCCCGAAACGTCGTCCAGTACGCGCGGTGCGGCGAGGTGTCGTTCGTGGCCCTGTCCTCCGGAGGGCGGTGCGGCATCGCCGTTACCGTGACCGACGAGGGACCGGGCATCGACGATGTCGGCGCGGCCCTTCAGGATGGATTCTCCACGTCGGGACGCCTCGGCCTCGGACTGCCGGGTGTGCGCCGCTTGATGGATGAGTTGGTAATCGATTCCACGCCGGGACACGGTACGACCGTGAAGGTCAAGAAATGGAAACGCTAAGATCTCAAATTGCCGAGTGGGGCGTCGGCTCCCGCCCGGTTGGAGACTCGATCGGCTCGGGCGACGATTGCCTCGTGCGCTGGCACCGGTCCGGCGGGCTCGTCGCGGTCGTGGACGGGCTGGGGCATGGCCGAGACGCGTCGTTGGCGGCGCGGTCGGCCATCGATGTCCTGGATGCGCACACCACCGAGCCGCTCGAGAGACTGTTTCAGCGCTGCCATGAAGCGGCGCGAGAGACCCGGGGCCTCACGATGGCGATCGCCGTGATCAACGCGGACCAAGGATCGATGGCATGGTTCGGCGTCGGCAACGTGCAGGGCCTTTTGGTTCGCGCCAGGCCCGGGGTGTTCCTCCCCAGGGAAACGCTGCTCGTCCGGAGCGGCGTCGTCGGCCAGAGGATTCCGCCGTTCGCCCCGGTCACGGTTTCCATCGCACCCGGCGACGTTCTCGCGATGGCCACCGACGGGATCCGGAGCGACTTCGAGAGCACGATCAGCACGGGCGAGACCGCACGCGCCGCGGCGACACGGGTCCTCGAGCGGTATGCCCTTCCGACGGACGACGCGCTCGTCGTGGTCGTCCGGTACTTGGGACGCCCGCAATGACCCGGGAGAACGGAACCTTCCAGGCACGCTGCAGCCGCGCGCTTCGCGCCCACGTCGCCAAGCAGACCGAGGCGACCCGAAACGCGGCCTATGAACTAGGCCGCGAAGCCCTCGCCGCGGACCTCGGCGTCGTGGAAATGGCGGCCGTCTTGCACGAGTCGATTTCGGACGTGCTCCTCGAGCGCGATCCCAAACGGCGCGACCGCGAGTTCGCGGCCCTGGGGTCGTTCATGCTCGAGGTCCTGTCCCCGTTCGAGATGGCGTACCGCGGCGCCCGCGAAGCGAACAGCGCCCTTCGGAGGGTCGGAGAGCGGCGCGAGGAGGACTTGAGCCGCATGGCCCATTCCATTCATGACGACGTGGGACAGCACCTCGCGTTCGTCCACTGGGCTCTTGCGGATGCGGTGCGCGGCATTCCCGAATCGTCGCGGGGCCGTTTCGCCGCGGTGACCGAGCGGCTGCGGGACGTCGAGGAGAGCCTCCGCCGCCTGTCGCACGAGCTTCGCCCTACGATTCTCGACGACCTGGGCCTCGATGCGGCGCTTGCGACGCTTGCCTCGAACGTTGCCGGCCGCTCGGGTCTTGCGGTACGGGTGGAAGCATCCATCGGGCGCCTTCCGGGTCCGATCGAAACGGTTCTCTACCGGACCGTGCAGGAGGCGCTGAGCAACGTCGTCCGGCACGCGAAGGCCAAGCACGTCGTGGTCCGCCTGGAGCGGGAGCCCGGCGAGATTCGCTGCACGATCCGAGACGACGGGGTGGGCTTTGCCAACTCCCCCGGAGCGATCGACGCCGCGCCGCGCGGCCTCGGGCTCCTCGGCATTCGAGAACGCGTCGCCCACGTAGGTGGTTCGGTGAAGATCCGTACCGAGCCGGGGCAAGGCACCGAGATCTTCGTTCCCATTCCCCTGGAGATGCCCCATGCAGGTTCGAATCGTACTAGCCGATGATCACGCGATCGTTCGCCAGGGCCTGAAGGCCCTTCTCGCCGACGGCAAGTTCAGCGTGGTTGGCGAGGCGGAGAACGGCCAGGATGCCGCCCGGCTCGTCCGGGAGCTAAAGCCGGACATTGCCGTCCTCGACATCGGGATGCCCCTTCTGAACGGCGTCGGGGCCGCGCTGGCGATCAGCAAGGACTCGCCGGAGACACGCACCATCGCGCTCACGGTCCATACCGAGGACCTCTACGTCTTGGAGGCCCTCCGGTCCGGGATTCGTGGGTATGTCCTCAAGACGCAGGCCATGTCCGAGCTCGTCGAGGCGATCCACCAGGTCGTCCGCGGTTCGATCTACTTGAGCCCCGGCGTCTCGCAGGCCGTTTTGGACGCGTTCCTCTCCCGGCGGGAGTTCGTGCCCCCGGCGCTCACGCCCCGGGAGCGGCAGGTTCTCCAACTGGTCGCGGAGGGCAAGCGATCCAAGGAGATCGCCGACCTCCTGGGAATCAGCACCAAAACGGCGGAGGCCCACCGCGCCCACATCATGGACAAGCTGGAGATCCATGAAACCGCGGGGCTCGTCCGCTATGCCGTGAAATACGGCTTCGTCGCACCCTGAGCGGGTCATCTCGGTAGTTTTCCCCGGTCGAAATAGGGAAGCCGCCCGATAATCGACGGCCACGACACCGACTATCTTTTGGTCGTTGACGTGGCGGTTGCTGGCATCCAGGTCGATCGTCGATCGCAGCCCAATCCCTCCGCTCGAGACGGCGCGACCCGGGCTCGCCGGAATCGCGTGACCGTAGTCGCTGGCATCGGCCGCCACGCAAGTTTCTTCGCTGGGTCAAGAAATCGAGGGCGCCCGGAGGTGGAACGAGGGCGCCCTCGATGCGTTTCCGTCGCGCGTTACTTCAGGGGAAGGTGGCAGGAAGCGGCGCCGCGCTTCTCCAGATATCGCTGGTGGTACTCCTCCGCGCGGTGAAACGGACCGGCCGGCGTGATCTCCGTCACGATCGGGCGCTTGAATCGCCCGGAGGTGTCCAACGCCGCCTTCATCTCCCGCGCCTTCTGTTCCTGCTCGGGCGTGTGGAAGAAAACGGCCGAGCGGTACTGCTCCCCGACGTCCGGACCCTGCCGGTTCGGGGTGGTCGGATCGTGATTGGCCCAGAACGCCTCGAGCAGCTCGTCGTACGTGACTTTCTCTGGATCGAACGTGACGAGGACGGCCTCCGCGTGCCCTGTGCGGCCGCTGCAAACCTGCTCGTACGTCGGGTGGTCGGTCTTGCCGCCGGTGTATCCGACGGTCACGTCGGCGACACCCGCGATGGCGCGGAACACCGCCTCCACGCCCCAGAAACAACCGGCGCCGAACGTGGCCTTATCGAACGTCGTCTGACGCATCATCCTTCTCCGGATTGGGTTGTCGCGCCTACTTCACCACTTCGTAGTCGGCGTCCACGGCCCCGTCGTCGCCCTCTTTCTTGCCGCCGGACTCCGGGCCGCCTTGACCCGCGGCAGAATCCCCCGGGCCGGACGGGCCGCCGTGCCCGCTCTTCGCCGCCTCCGCGTAAAGCTTGCCGGACACCTCGTTCCAAACTTTCGTCAGCTCATCGCTGGCCGAGCGGATCGTGTCCGTGCCGCCCTGCTCGAGCGCCTTCTTCAGCGCATCGAGCGCGGACTCGACGCGCGCCTTGTCGGCGCCGTCCATCTTCTCGCCCAGCTCCTTCATGCTCTTCTCGGTTTCGTACGCGAGCGCGTCGCCGCGATTCTTGGTCTCGATCTCCTCGCGCTTCTGCTTGTCGTCCGCGGCGTGCGCCTCCGCGTCCGTGACCATCTTCTTGATCTCCTGCTCGGTCAGGCCGCCGCTCGCCTCGATCCGGATCTTCTGCTCCTTGCCGGTCGCCTTGTCGCGCGCGGCCACGTGCAGGATGCCGTTCGCGTCGATGTCGAACGAAACCTCGATCTGGGGGATGCCGCGCGGCGCGGGCGGGATGCCGTCGAGATGGAACTTGCCGATCGTCTTGTTGTCGATCGCCATCTGGCGCTCGCCCTGCAGCACGTGGATCTCCACCTGCGGCTGATTATCCGACGCCGTGGAAAACGTCTCGCTCTTCTTGGTCGGGATCGTCGTGTTCCGCTCGATCAACTTCGTCATCACGCCGCCCAAGGTCTCGATGCCCAGGGAAAGCGGCGTCACGTCGAGCAGGAGGACGTCCTTGACGTCGCCCGCCAAGACACCGCCCTGAATGGCCGCGCCGATCGCTACGACCTCGTCCGGGTTGACGCCCTTGTGGGGCTCCTTCCCGCCGAAGAACTTCTTCACGATCTCCTGCACCTTCGGCGTGCGCGTGGCCCCGCCGACCAGGATCACCTCGTCGATCTGGCCGGGCTTCAAGCCCGCGTCGGCCAGGGCGCGCTCCATCGGTCCGATGGTCCGCTGGAACAGGTCGTCCACGAGCTGCTCGTACTTCGCCCGCGTGAGCGTGAGATTGAGGTGCTTCGGGCCGTTCGCGTCCGCCGTGATGAACGGGAGGTTCACGTCGGTCTGCATCACCGTCGAGAGCTCGATCTTGGCCTTCTCGGCGGCTTCCTTGAGCCGCTGCAGGGCCATGGCGTCCTTGCGGAGGTCGATGCCCTCCTGCTTCAGGAACTCCTCGGCCAGCCAGTCGATGACCCGCTTGTCGAAGTCGTCGCCGCCCAGGTGCGTGTCTCCGTTGGTCGACTTCACCTCGAAGACGCCGTCGCCGAGCTCGAGAATGGAAATGTCGAACGTGCCGCCGCCCAGGTCATAGACGGCG
>DATEND010000398.1:0-2299 GCA_035275245.1 Candidatus Eiseniibacteriota bacterium | reverse complement strand
GATCGAGAAACCGCTGGCGTTCAGGTCCGCCTGCGAGATGTCCTTGTCGAGAAGCTCCCGGACGAAGTCCACGAAATACGGCGCCTTTGTCGCGGGCGGCGGATTGTGCGCGAAGCGGATCGACGCGCGCCGGTATCGCCGGGCGTCCTCCTTCGAGATCCAGCCGCACTCGACCATGTTGCCCAGCACTTGATTGCGCCGCTGGATCGCGCTCTCCGGGTCCCGGTACGGCGAGATCCGGTTCGGCGCCGGGATGATTCCAGCGATCAAGGCGCCTTCCCCCGGCGTCAGCTCCTTCGCGTGCTTGTTGAAATAGAAAAGCGCCGCCTCCTCGACCCCGCACACGCTCCACGAGCCGCGCTGGCCGAGGTAGATCTGATTCAAATAGAACTCGAGGATCTGCTCCTTCGAGTAACGGAGCTCGACCATCAGCGCCAGGAGCGCCTCGTGCGCCTTTCGGAAGATGCTCCGCTCCTTCGAGAGGTAGAGGTTCTTCACGAGTTGCTGGCTGATCGTGCTCCCCCCCTCCACGACGGCTCCGGCCCGCACGTTCCGGACCGTGGCGCGGCCCAGCCCCAGCACGTCGAGGCCCCAATGACGGAAGAACCGGCGATCCTCGCTCGCGACGACCGCGAGAACGACGTGCCTCGGGATCTCGGCGAGCGGGACGTAGGAGCGGCGCTCGCGTTCGGCGTCGGAAAACTCGGCGAGTAACTCGGGCTCGATTCGAAGAAGGCCACGCTGCTTCGGCGAGCGCAATCCTTCGCCCAAAGAGACGAGCTTGCCGTCTCTGATGTCGGCCACGACCTCGCTGCCCGCCTCCACGCGGTCGGGGTACACGAACGGGCGGAGATGAATTTCTACGAGCGAGCCGCGGATGCGGTACTGCCCGGCATCGTTGGGACGGTCCCAGACGCGGCGGTACCGAGCCCGCTCGAGGGATTCACGCAGGGTCGAGACATCGACCTGATCGCCGACGCGGAAGTCGCGCCAGTCGGCGAAGACGCGGGTGGGGAATTTCCAGCCCTTCCCGGCGTACCGATTCGAGGCCAGCGCGGACAAGCGAAACCAGTCGTAGCCGAGGAAGGCGACGATGAGGACAAGGAGAAAGAGGAGCCACCGCGCCCGGCCTCTCGGAAGCCAGGCCGGCCGCTGCTTCCACCACGGTTCCACGATGAGGGAGCCTACGGGCCTTCGGAGGGCGCGTCAATCGCGCCCCAGGTCACTTCGATTCGGCGAGCGCGTCCTCGAGCTGTCTCATCCGCGCCACCGTGCGCGGATCGGCGCCGCCGGCGGGAGCGTTGAGCAGATACTCGCGGTACGCGGCGAGCGCGTCTTTCTTGTCCGACGTCCGTCCTGTCAAGGTCTGGATCGCCCAGTAGCAATCGGCCAGCTCACGCTTCGCGCGAGCGCGATCCGGACCGACGCTCGTCCGAACGAGACCCTTCCAAGTGTCCCGAAGTTTTCGGAGCGTCACGAGATCGTCCGCCTGCTCGGCCGCGACGGTAGCCAGATGGAGCCGGTCGATCGGACGTTGGACCGCGTCGACCGGAGGTGCCGGGTCTGGAGCGGGCTCGACCGGTTTCGAGACGGTGGGCGACGTTCCGGACGGAGCTGGCTTCTTGGTCGTGGTCGTGGTCTTGGGGGCGGTGAACGGAATGTCCTGCTCCTGGTACGGAGGCGGCGCGCGAAGCAGCGCCTGCTCCGGATCGATCGTGTCCGCCGGGGCGGGTTGACGGGGCGCCGTTCCCGACGCGGTCTTGGGCGACCCCTGCTTCGGCGCGACGCTCGCGGTCCCCGAAGGAGCGCTTTGCTGGCTCTTCGGAGCGGGCGAGCCGGTGGTCGACCGTGGGGCAACCGAAGTCGAGGCACTCTTCGTCGTTGCGGGGATCGGCGGAAGGCCCGTCCCGGAGAGCGCCCGGGCACCGAGCGGTGCGGGCGGTTTGGCCACGACCTCGTCCGCCGGCTGCGTCAGGACCTCCGGCGTTTCCGTGGGCGGCGCGACTTCTCCTACGCCGTCGGTCGCGGCGGCGGTCGAGTCAGACGGCGTCGGCGAATCCTGCGTTCCGGGCGACGCCGTGCCGGCAAGCGGCACGGTGGAATCGCGCTCGCCCTGCTTCGCGAAAAGGCCGATCCAGAGGGAGAGCGCGAGGAGACCGATGCCAACCACCGCACCGGCGCCCCAGATCAGCACGCGCTTCGCGGAGCTCTGGCCCTTGCGCGCCTGGCCTTGCCGGGCGAGGGTCTCCTCCGCGAAGAACAGGCTACCCTCGGGCAGCGCGGCCTCGGGCTTGGCATC
>DATEND010000397.1:0-2180 GCA_035275245.1 Candidatus Eiseniibacteriota bacterium | reverse complement strand
GGGGAGCTGGTCACGATCCCGGGGAGGGCACTCAATTTCGACGGTTCGCCGGACACGCTCTCGGTCGGAACCGTGGAGGTCGAGGTGCTCGGGCCTCGCTCCCCTCGCGTCCAGATCGCCTTCCCGTTCGGGGAGCAACGGAACACGACCTACTTTCTTCCGGGGGTGACGCTCTTCCGAGGCCCGGTCCCCCTCGACCAAGGGTCCTTCGAGGTGAAGTTCGTCGTGCCGACCGACGGCCGCGTGATCGGCCGGGGCGCGGAGCTTCGGGCGTTGCTCTCCGCCGCGGGCGGCCGTGGGGTCGGGCTCGCGGGCGACTCGCTTAGGATCGGGGCGGCGCTCTCCCCCCGCGTCGATCAGACGCCGCCGGACATCGCACTTCTCTACCCGAGCGGCGTCGACTCACTGGTGAAGCCGGGGGACCTGCTAACGATCGTGCTCGAGGACTCGAGCGGCATCGACCTGACGCGCCTCGACGACCCGCACTCGATTTTCGTGATCGTGGACGATCGCGGGACCCCGTACGAGCTGACGGCGGGATTTCGGTACGATCTCGGCTCCCATACTCGCGGCCGCGTCGACTTCACGCTGCCCTCGCTTCCGCCGGGAGCGCATCAGCTGGAGATCCACGCGTCGGACACCTATCGGAACATCGGCGTCCGCCGATTCCTGATCGACGTGACGGTCCCGTCGGCGTCCGGGAACGCCCTCACGATGGATCAGGTCTTCAATTACCCGAATCCGTTCCCCAAGGAGACCTTCATCCACGCGAGGCTGAACCGCCCGGCCCGCATCCGCGTGCAGATTCTGACCGTGGCCGGCCGGCGGGTCCGCGAGATCCAGCTGGAAGGGAAGGCCGGCGAGAACTACATCCCCTGGGACGGCACCGATTCTCAGGGAGAAAATGTGGCCATTGGGGTGTACCTGTTCAAACTGACCGCCGAAGCCCCCGGAACGACCCGGGTTACGGAGGTGGGCAGAGCCCTTCGGACCAAGTAGTTCGATCGGCGGTAAGCGCTTGAAGGAGACCGGATTCTTCGATACTATAATGGTCTCTCGTGGGGCGCCCTAGGCGTCCCTGTTTTGTATCGCCTTAAGGAGGTCTTCGAATGAGTCGCATCCTGTCCGCCATCCTCGGTCTCCTTCTCATCGCCGGGCTGGCGGGATCCGCACGGGCGCAGTCCGAAGCCGGCGCCCAGTCCCTCCTCATCGCACCAGGTGCCCGCTCCGATGGTATGGGGCGAGCCTTCGCAGCAATCGCCAACGACGCCAACGCGGTCTGGTGGAACCCAGGCGGCATGGCATTCGCCCGCGGTCACGACGCGTCCTTCATGTACACCCAGCTGGTCCCCGATCTCGCCGATGACGTGAACTACTCCTACCTGGCCTACGTGCAGCACGTGGAAGGCTGGGGCGGGATCGGCGGCTCGGTCGGTTATCTCTCGTACGGAAAGAGCCTCGCGACCGACGAGTTCGGCAACGATATCGGCGAGTTCACCTCGTACGAAATCGCGCCGACGATCGCCTACGGCACCGAAATCGTCAGCAACTTCGGCGTTGGCGTCGCGCTCAAGCTGGTACGCGTCGACCTGGCGCCGGCATTCGTTTCGCTCGACGGCCGCGCGGGGCGCGGCACGACATTTGCCGCGGACATCGGCGGTCTCGTCAAGGCGCCCGGGCTCAAGTCGTCGTTTGGCGCCGTGATCCAGAACCTGGGCCCGAACATCGCGTACATCGACGAGGACCAGTCCGATCCGCTCGGACGAAACCTCAAGGTCGGCGTGGGCTACTCGCCGATCGAGAACGAGGTGCACCGCGTTCTCGTGGCGGCCGATGCGAATCGCTTCCTTCTCCCGGGCCGCACGCTCGCCGTCGACGTGTGGAGCGTGGGTGCCGAGTACGAGTTCAACCGGCTCCTGGCGCTCCGCGTCGGATACATCAGCGACCCGCGCGGAACGATCGAGGATATGACGTTCGGTCTTGGTCTCGGCTACCGTGGCTTCCGTTTCGATTACGCCTCGGTGCCGCAATCGGAGTTCTTGGAGCGCGTGAATCGGTTCTCGGCTTCCTATCACTTCTAGGACAACCCTAAGACCCCACATGCGGCATGCTCGGTGGGCGGCAACGGTCGCCCTCCTCATCTTCGGGAGCCAGGTCCTCCAAACGGACCTGGCTCCTTG
>DATEND010000396.1:0-3472 GCA_035275245.1 Candidatus Eiseniibacteriota bacterium | reverse complement strand
ACGAACGGCTGAGTTAGGTTATCCTAACTAAATGCGCCCTGCATCGTCTCCGCTCACGCTCGCGATCCTGTCGGCCGCGATCCTCTTTGGGAGCGGGGGGAGCGGGGGGATCGGGTTCTACGCCCCGCGGCCGGCGCAGGCCGCCGAAGGCGACGCGCGAGCCGCCTCCAAGTCCGGCTACCACCTCTTCCGTCCTACGCCCAACGACCTCCTCCGCGATCTCTCGACCGACCGCCCCGACTTGACCGAAAGCCCGTACACCGTCGACGCGGGACACGTTCAGCTGGAGATGGACCTCGTCGGCTACGCGCGGGACGACGAAGGCGACACGCGCGCCGAGTCCTGGGGCGTGGCGCCGATCAATCTGAAGTTCGGCCTGACCCCGTCCGCGGATCTCCAGATCGTCGTCGAGACGCACCGGCGGGATCGCGCCACGGACCTCGTGACGGGCGAGCGCTTCGACGCGAGCGGCTTTGGGGACGTGACGCTTCGGCTCAAACGGAACGTGTGGGGCAACGACGCAGGCGCGACGGCGTTCGCGCTGATGCCCTTCGTAAAGCTTCCGACGGCGGCCGATGCCATCGGCAACGGCGCCGTGGAGGGCGGACTGATCCTGCCCTTGGCCGTCGCGCTCCCTTCCGACTTCGGACTCGGGGTCATGGGCGAGATGGACTGGCTCGAGGACGGCGACGGCGAGGGCCATCACGCGGAATGGGTCGGAACGGCGACGGTAGGGCGCGACGTGGCGGGACCGTTCGGCGCGTTCGTGGAGATCGCCGCCGCGGCGAGACCGGAGCGCGAGGGCAACACGATCGCCACGCTCGACATCGGGATGACGGCCGCGCTCTCGTCGAACGCGCAGCTCGACGGCGGCGTCCTGCTCGGCGTCTCCGACGACGCCGACGACCGCGCGTTCTTCCTCGGGCTCTCGCTCCGACGCTAGGGTGTCGGTCCGACCGGCACGCGCTCGCCGATCGGCGGCGGGGTCGGCCCGCCCGGCGGCCCCGCGGGAGCCGGCGACCGTAGCCCTCGTAGCCGCTCCACGGCGAGACCGTCGCCGGGATCGATCGAGAGGATCCGCTCGTAGAGCCGCTCCGCTTCGACCGGGCGGCCTTCCTTCTCGTAGAAAACGGCCAGATTCGCGAGCGCCGTCGTTTCTTCCGGGGCCAGCTCCACGGCACGGAGGAATGCCCGCTCCGCCTCCTCGGGCTTTCCGTCGCGCGCGAGGAGGACTCCGAGGTTGCTCCACGCTTCCGCGTAGTCCGGCCTGGCGTCCAACGCGCGGCGGAAGTGATCCCGCGCCTCGTCGCGATGCCCGGCGAGCGCGATGCGCACGCCGACGCTGAACTCGGCGTCCGGATTCATCCGCGCTTCCATTCTCCCCTGCCCGACGTTCGCGACCGCGTAGACGGCGGCCATTCCTCCGAGCGCGAGGAGGCGTTGCCGGGGAACCGCTTCCTTCCAGAGCCAGCGTCCGCCCTCCGCCGCGAAGACGAGGAGGAGCGGCACGAGCGGCAGTCGGTAGCGGCCCGCGATGAAAAACGCGACCAGGGACAGCGCGTAGACCAGGATCGACACCGAAAGGAGCGGCGAGCGGCGCGCCCCGACCGCGAGTCCGACCGCGGCGACCGGGAGGAGGAGCCCGAAGGGAAACGCCAGGCCCGGTACCTTCCAGAGGAGCAGGGCGAGAATCGGCGAGCGATCCGGATAGATCGCCTGGTTTCGATAGATCTCGTCTCCGCCCAAGAGCAGGCGAAGTTTCTTCAATTGCAGGAGAAGAAATCCCGCGGGTTCCGACGCGGCGTATTGAATCACCCGGCGGACGAAATACGCCGAGCCGCCGGCCGCGTCCCGAATACCGACGCGCCGGGGCTCCGCCGTGAGGCGGCGCCACTGGAGATCGGGGCGAACCCCGACCGTCTCGTCGTAGTGCGGGTTGTTTCCGATGTAGAGGTTGATCCCCATGTTGGAGGAAATCAGCACGGGTTCCCCTCCACGCGCGGCGTTCCGGAGCGTCAGGGGGAGAACGGCCAGGAGCGCCGAAACCACGACGATCCACCAGCGCGTCCGTGCCCGCCATGCGAGCACGGGCACCAAGACGAGCGCGTTGGCCGTGACGGTCGCGGCAAGGCCGGTGAACGCGCCCGCGACGGCCCAGAGCCGCGGCGCCGCCCGCTCGCGCTCCGCGCGAAGGCCAAGCCAGATTCCGGCTAGGAGAAGCGGAATGCCGAGCGCCGGCGTGAGGAGGGTCGCGTCGAAGTAGACGAGCGTCCCGTACAACGCGGTGGCGTATCCGGCCGCAAGCCCTACGCCCGCGCCGAAAACGAGCGTCCCGATCCGGGCCGTCAGGATCGCCGCCACGCCGCCGAGCCCGCACTGGATAACCCTCGCGACCAGATCGCTCCCGCCGGTCATCGCGTAGATCGCGCCGAGGAAGTAGGCGTACCCGGGCGGCTGCCAGAATACGCGATCGGGGTGGCCCTGGCCCGCCGCGATCGCGAGCGCCGCGTCGTGATAGGTCGCGGCGTCGATGATCGGGTAGCGGAACCAAACGGAGTCTCGAACCGCCAGCACGTGGATCAGCCGAATCCCGACCGCGACGGCGAACAGGATCCACTCGGCTCGCGTGGGAAGGAGCTTCGTGCGCACGGGCTTCGATCGCTGTGGTTTGGGGTTGGCCGCCATTGTCGAAGCGCGACGCGCCGTCAATCCTCGCGACGGATGAAGAGCGGGTAGAGGAGGAATCCCGCCGCGGCGATGCCCACGCCCGCCCCGGCGCGCCATCCGCTCGAGGCGAGATCGCTCGCGATCAACGCCACGGTGACGACGATGAACAGGATCGGCGTGAACGGATAGAGCGGCGTGCGATACGCACGGGGCTCGGCGCCCGCTCGCTTCCGCACGATGAAGATCGCCGCGATCGTCATGCCGTAGAAGAGCCACGACGTCGTCACGAACCACCCGGAGACGTCCTCGAATCCCTGCGCACACCAGAGCCAGATCGCGGCCAGCCCCGCCTGGAGCCAGAGCGCGAAGTCGGGCGTGCCGCGGCGCGATACGTGCGCGGCGGGCCGCCAGAAGAGCCCATCGGCCGCCATCGCGAGCGTGATCCGCGGCCCGGTCAGGATCGAAGCCGAGATGGTCCCGAACGTCGAGACCGCGACCAGGACCGCGAGCGCGCGGCTCCCCCAGTCGCCCAGGATGCGCCGGATCGTCTCGGACCCGACTGCCTCGTAGGTCGCCACCTCGCTCGGGGAGAGCACCGAGAAGTAGGCCAGGTTCGTCACCACGTAGATCGCGATCGTGATCAGGGTGCCGAGCAGGATCGCGATCGGCATGACGCGGCGCGGGTCGACGATCTCGCCGGCGACGTACGTGGAATCGGTCCAGCCGTCGTACGCAAAGAGGATGGGGATCATCGCGATCACGAACGCGAGAAGAAGCGGATGGCCCGCCACGCCCGCGGCGACCG
>DATEND010000395.1:0-7584 GCA_035275245.1 Candidatus Eiseniibacteriota bacterium | reverse complement strand
CGCCCAGGGGTTCGACGTCGGGATCCTCGACCCTGCAGCGTCGGAGCGCGAGAATTCGTGGTCGAGGGACGCGCTCTCGACGGCGGACCTCGTGATCTGCGCCACGCCGCCGGCGGCAACCGCCGCGCTTTACCGTGAGTGGGCCAAGCGACCCCCGGCGGGTCTGGTGGTGGACATCGCGAGCATCAAGACGCCGCTGGTCGAGCCGATCCGCGCCCTTCGCAAGGCCGGAGGGCGGGTTGCTTCGATTCACCCTATGTTCGGGCCGTCCGTCGTGCTGCTCCGCGAGGCGGACGTCGTGATCTGCGACACCGGCGACGCCGAGGCGGCCGAGGAGGCGAAGCTGCTCTTTCGCTCGACCACGGCGCGGATGGTGCGAATGCCGATCGAGGAGCACGACCGCGTCATGGCGGATGTCTTGAGCCTGGCGCACGCGACCGCGATCGCCTTCGCCTGCGCGCTTCCCGAGGCCGAGCATCCGGTGCGAAGCACGACGTTCCAGGCGCTCGAGGCGTTGGCGGCGGCGGTGGTGCGAGAGAGCCCCGAGGTCTACTTCGAGGTGCAGGCGGAGAACCCGCACTCGGCCGCGGCGCTGGAACGCATGCGCGCGGCGCTGGATCGCATTGCCGCGGCAGTCCGCGGGCGGGATGCGGGGGGATTCGGCGAGATTTTGCGCGACGGGCTAGAGCGAACGAAGAGGGAGTGACACCGGTCCCTCTCGGCAAAACGTGGCACCCGACGTCGTCTTAGAAACCCAGTCACCAGCATCGCGGCACGAAGCCGTCACAGGGTGTCGTTCACCGAGTCGTGCGAGGAGAGTCGCCATCGCGCGCTCGTAGCACACCCGAGCTTCCACGAATTTTCCGCGCGACCTCAGAATTATCGCGAGATTGTTCCGCGCCACTCCCACCTCCGGGTGCTCCGATCCGAGTATGGACTCGAGCAGCCCGAGCGCTCGCCGGCCAGCAATTTCGGCCTCCGCGGCCCGTCCCATTGAGTGGAGGCAGGCAGCTAGGTTCGCGAGCGTCGCGGCGGCGTCGCGGCGCTCTCGAACAGGGTGGCGGTCGAAAATGGCAAGCGCACGCCGGTGGCACCGCTCCGCGTCGGCGTTCCTCCCCTGGCCGTCGAGGATCGAAGCCAAGGCCGCGAGATCGCGCGCCACATCGGGATGATTCGATCCGAGGGCGCGCTCGCGCAAACGAACGGCACCCCGAGCCCAGGGCTCGGCCCGTCTGAATCTTTGCCTCGCGTGCTCGAGGCCGCCGAGGTTGTGGTAGAGGCTCGCGACAATGAGATCATGGGGGCGGAGGTCCTGCCTCGCGATGCGAAGGGCACGAAGGTAGGTCCGCGCGCTATCGACGTAGCGTCCTTGATACTTCCGGATCATTCCGAGGCTGTTGAGGAACCGCGCTTGGAGCGCGCCGGGTGTCGACCCGACGCGCTCCGAAAGTTCCAGCGCTGCCAGAACTAGCTTCTCGGCCTCCAAGTAGCGGCCGGCCACGCGCTCCTTATCGCCCCGCCTTACGAGCCAACAAGAGCGAAGAGTGGAAAGCGCGTGCCTCACGCCTCGGCCCTTTCTTAACCGCGGAGCAACGTCTGGTTGTGATTGCTGGCGAGCTTTCCGGCGACGACACTGAAGAAGAAGATCAAATACGTTGCGAACATGGTAGTTACCCTCCGGGTCTGGGCCGTGGTTCCGCGGGTCCACCGTGGCGCTCCGCGGTGATGCTTGCTCCCACTACGTCCGGAGGGGTGGTAGCGAACAAAGAAAGTAGCGCGGCGGAACGTCACGAGTGAGGGGCCGCTTCTGTATTCAGATGCCGCCACAGCCTCGATGTTCGTCGGCCCCGCCTTGGGCGCCCCGGATGTGCCCGCCAGACCGATTGACCAACTGCGAGGCAGTGAAGCCCTAAGGAGGCATCTATGGATCTTGCATGGAGATTTCGAGCCAGTGCACTCGGGACACGGAGCAAGACTCACCTAGCGAGATGCGTGGTTTGGGCTTTCAGCCTTCAGTCATTCCTGTTCGTCGCAGCGGGGCACAGTCAGACAGTCGTTCCCGCATGGACCTTCGAGAGTAATCAATCAGGCGCCCATTTCGGATACTCGGTGTCTCCGGCCGGTGACGTGAACGGGGACGGGCATGGCGATGTCCTCGTCGGCGCTCCCGACAGTGACAATGGGCAAACCGACGAAGGTGCTGCGTATCTCTACCTTGGCTCTCGTGCGGGGCTCTCGCTTTGGCCCGCGTGGACACAGGAGGGCGGTCAGCCAGGCGCCCGTCTTGGACTCTGTGTTGCGTCAGCGGGTGATATGAACGGAGACGGCTACAGCGACGTGCTTGTCGGGGCGCCTGACTATGACGATGGCCAAGAGGACGAGGGCGCCGTCTTCCTCTACTTGAGTTCCTCGAGCGGGCTCTCCTCGGTTCCCGCACGGTCGTGGCAAGGCGGTCAAGCAGGTGCTCGATTCGGCTCCTCGGTGAGTAGTGCGGGAGATGTCAATGGCGATGGCTTCGCCGATGTTCTTGTCGGGGCTCCCGGATTCGACGGAGGTCAAAGCGACGAGGGAGCGGCCTTTCTATTCCTTGGCGCGGCTTCCGTGCTTCCAACCGTCCCTGCCTGGTCGGCGGAAGGGAATCAACCGGGCGCGGCGTTCGGCAGTTCCGTCGCGGCTCTCGGGGACGTCAACGGAGACGGTTTCGGCGACGTCGTGATTGGCGCTCCGCTTTACGATGGCGGGCAAGTCGACGAGGGCCAGGTCCGGATCTTCGGCGGGGCGATCACAGGATTGGGAGCGAGCCCGCTTCAGAGCCTCGAGTCGAATGTCGCCGGCACTCGATTCGGGTTCGCAGTCGCCGGCGGCGGGGACATGAACGGCGGCGGCGTCCGGCAAATTCTCTACGGCGCCCCGACGTATACCTATACCCACCCGGAGGAGGGCGGCACCTTCTTGGGCACGCTCGGCCAGTCTCACTTTTTCCTGGATTTTGGGCGCCAGGATTTCGCCCATCGTGGAGCTTCGATCGCCTCCGCGGGGGATGTCAACGCAGACGGTTTGATGGACGTCGTGATCGGAGCCGATCTATTCGACGCAGGCGAAGAGGATGAGGGCCGGGTCACTGTTCATCTGGGTCACTCAGGATTCATTGTCGATCGGAGTCCCGCCTGGGTTGCGGATGGCAACCAGCCGTTTTCTGCGTTTGGCTCCTCGGTGGCATCCGCGGGCGACGTGAACGGGGATGGCTATGGCGACGTAGTGGTCGGCGCGCCTCTGTTCGATCGCGGACAGAACGACGAGGGTGCCGTTTTCGTCTACTTGGGCCCGTCGGGCACCGTTACCGCGGTCGAGGCCGAGTCCCCGGCGGCGGGGCTCTCAGGAATTCGGGTCTTCCCGAGCCCAAGCTCGGAGACTGCGTTTGTTCAGGCGGACCGCGTAATAACCTACCGAGGCATCCTGGAAGCACGCCTCTACGACCTTCAAGGGCGTTTGGTTCGTGCTCACACGGTTGGGCCGGCCTCCCAGGGATTCGTTCGGGCATCGATTCCCACAATGGATCTGGCGACGGGCGTGTACTTCGTGAAGCTCATGGGGGAGAACGGCGTCGCGGTCGGGCCCGCACGACGACTGGTGGTTGTTCGGTAGCGGTCGAGGAGGATTCGCGGCGCCGAAAGAAGCGCCCCTACTTTCCCCCCGCAAGCCTCTTCGCGAGCGCGCGGCGGCTCGCCGGCGTGTTATCGAACGTCGCTAGTAGCGTACGCACCTCGGGCCACCCGTCCGTCACGTGCGGGTTCAACGACGCGACCGTCACCGTCTCGGGGAATCGCTTCAGCCACTCCCGCGCCAACGCCTCCTGCTCCGCGGTGACCGATGCGCGCGCCGCTACCGTCAACAACGAGCTTCCCGTGACGCGTCGTGCCCATGACTCCGGATCGGGCGGCAGTTCTTCGGCCGTCATGCCGTGCGCGCGGAGCAGATCGAAGATCGGCGCGCGGCTCTCGGGCCGATTGATCTCGAGCACCTGAACCGGGGACTTGAGAGGAATGCCGCCGGCGCCTTGCTTCAGGACGCGCGCGGCGCCTTCGGCAACCCGGTCCAACTCCGTCGTCGGAATGAGATCGCGGGCTGACCGCTCCAACATTGGCGACGCGTCCGGCAGACGGGCCGCGCTCCCGGCGCGAAGCGTGCGAAGGCGCGCGAGCGATGCCTCGATCCGCTCCGCGGTGAGCCGTCCGTCGCGAAGCGCCTGGCGAAGGGCGGCGAGCGCCTCTTCGGGGCCTGGCTCGAGCTTCGAGTAGAGCAAGAGATCCACCCCCGCCTCGATCGCACGCACCGCCACCTCTCCGTAGCCGCCGAGCGACGTGGCGCCCTGCATCTCGAGCGCGTCGGTGACCACCACGCCCTCGAAGCCGAGCCGCTCGCGCAACAAGCCCGTCACCATCGCCCGCGACGTGGTCGCGGTGCGCGTCGGATCCGGATCGAGCGCGGGAACCACCAAGTGCGCGGTCATCACCACCGGCACGCCCCACTTGATCGCCGCCTCGAAGGGCCGAAGCTCGCGAAACGCCAAGAGCTCGGCGGCGGCCTCGACACGCGGAAGCGCGACGTGCGAATCGAGCGACGTGTCGCCGTGTCCCGGAAAGTGCTTCACGACCGGGATCACGCCTGCGGACTGAATTCCCTCGATCGCCGCGCGGCCCGACGACGTGACCTGCGACGCGTTCGCGCCGAAGGAGCGGATGCCGATGACGGGATTCGCGGGGTTCGAGTTGATGTCGAGCACCGGCGCGAAGTTCAGGTTCACGCCGAGCGCCAAGAGCCGTCGCGCCGTGCGCGCGGCCAGGTCCTTGACCAACGCGGGCCCGCCCGAGGCCGATACGGCGCGCGCCGACGGCGGCACCTCCCAGAATCCTGAGATCTGGGAGACCATCCCGCCCTCCTCGTCCGCGCAGATCAGCGCGGGCAGATCGGCGGTGGCGATGGCCGCGTGCACGGCCCGCGTGAAGCGCATGGCGGTCGGAGCGTCGGGGAAGTTCGGCGCGAAAAAAATGACGCCGGCGGGGCGGATGGCTCGAAGCCGCGCCTCGACGTCCGGGGTCAGCTCCGTGCCGGGTACGCCGACGATCAGGAGTTCGCCCAGCCTCGATTCCAGCTCGGTGCGCGCGGCGTCGCTCATGGATTCGGCCCCGTCAAGGGAGCCCGGCCTCCTCGAGTAGTTTTCGGTAACGGGTGTAGACCTCGCGCGGCACCGTGCCGTCCTCGAGGCCCTGGAGCACGCTGCAGCCCGGTTCGCTTCGGTGCGTGCACGGGCGGAACTTGCACGCCGGCGCGTGCGCGATCTCGCTGAACACGCCGGCGACCTCCGCCGGCTCGGTGGGTCCCAACAACACGCTTCGGACTCCGGGCGTGTCGATGAGCAGGCCGCCTTCCGGAAGCGAGTAGAGACGCGAGCTCGTGGTCGTGTGCCGTCCCTTTCTATTCTTCTCGCTCACCTCGGCCACGAGCGCGTCGCAGTCCGGGACAAGCCGGCGCAGGAGCGACGACTTTCCGACGCCCGAGTGTCCGATGAGCACCGTCATCCGACCGGTGAGCCGAGCGCGCAACGCGTCCAGTCCGTGCCCGGTCTCGGCGCTCACGTAGACCGGCTCGAGCGGAATCTTCCCCTTCTCCACCTCCGCGGCCGCTTCCTCCTCGGATCCCAGGTCGACCTTGTTGACGCAGAGGGCGGGATCCATCCCGCCACGCAGCGCCAGAAGCGTCCATCGGTCGACGAGCCCCGGCCGAAACGGAGGATCGGCGAGCGAGGAGACGATCATCGCCTGCTCCGCGTTGGCCGCGATCACTTGTAACAGGATTCGCCCTTGCGACCCGGTCGCGGCCCGCTCGAGCTGCGTGCGGCGAGGGGCGATCGCTACGATCGTGAGGAGCGACGCTCCCTCGTCTTCGAGGGTGACCTCGTCGCCGACCGCGAGCGCGTTCGAGCGGCTCTTGTCGGCTTCGGCCTTGAGTCGATTGGCGAGCACGGCATCGCGTAGGAGCCGGCCATCCCAGATAAGCGCCGTCGCCCCGAAAACCTGGGCGACGATGTTGCGTGCGGAATTCTCTGCGGTCGGTGCGATTCGGCGAGAATAGTCGAGGCGTCGCCGAGGCGGCAAGGAGGATCGGTTGCCCCGAGCCGGTGCGGGCGGTAGACTCGACTCGTAATGACCGCCCACACGATCACCTGCCCGCGCTGCGGCGAGGGCCTTCCCGAGGGATACGACCGCTGCGACGCATGCGGCGCCTATCTCGTCGCCGCTCCTGGCGCCGGAACGGCGCACGCGGACCGCGGGATTCCACGTAGTCAGGCGAAGGGATTCCGGCCGCGCACCGCCGGAGGCTCGTCGCTCACCGGAACGGCGTGGGCTCTCTTGCTCGTCGGCCTCGTGCTGGGCGGCGCGATCGGCTACGCGCTGCACGGCGCGGTGGGTCCGCGGATGGAGGACGGCGCCCCGAGCGGTCCCGCGGACATCATGGCCGGAGCCACAGGAGCCGGCTCGGGTATGGGGCAGGCGCCGGGATCTCCGCCGCAAATGCCGGCCGAAATCACGGCGCAGGTTCAAAAGTATCGGCAGATCCTGGCGCGCGATCCCTCGAATCTCGAGGCGAACATCGGAATGGGGAATCTGCTCTTCGACTCCGGCCAGTGGGAGCGCGCGGTTCAACACTACGCGAAAGCGCTCGAGAAGAACCCAAAGAACGGGGACGTGCGCGTGGACATGGCGATCGCGCATCACAATCTCGGGCAGAACGACCTCGCGGTCGCCGAGCTCACGCGCGTCACGAAGGAGCTGCCCGAACATCGGAACGCGTGGCTCAACCTGGGCGTCGTTTCCGCGACGGTAGGCGATAAGGCGACCGCGATCAGGGCGTGGGAACGTTACCTGGTTCTGGAGCCGAACGGCCAGCACGCCGCCGCGATCAAGGAAGAACTCGCCCGCCTCAAGCAGGGCTCGTAAGCACCCGCGTCCCGAGGGCCGCGAGAGTCCGTGAGAGCGCCGGGCACTCCGCGAGCGCCGGATCCGTCGCCGCCCTTCGAAGCGCGGCCGCGTCGTCCAGGTCGTACCACTCCGGAAGCCGCACCACGGTCAGCCCGAGTGCTACCGCGCGTTCCGCGGTGACGCGGGCGACCGACGGCGTGCTCCACGGAATCGCGCGAAAGAGCGCCACCACGTCCACCGTCGCGCTCACGCCGATCAGGTAGTACCCGCCGTCCTCGGCTGGGCCGAGGACCACGTCCGCGTGTCCCAGCGCCGCGATTCCGCCACCGATGAGCGCCGGGTCGAGCGTCGGGCTGTCCGAGCCAACCGCCACGACGCGCTCCGAACCCTCGTCGCGAAGCCGTGCGAACGCGCGCGCGAGCCGCTCGCCCAAGTCGCCGGAGCCTTGAGGAAGGACCCGCACGTTCGCGGCGGCCGCGTTCACCTGAAGCGCCCGGTCCGTCTCGCCATCGAGGAAGAGCGTCCACGCGGCCTCGACGCGGGAGGGGAATCGCCGGAGCGTATCCTCCAGCGATGCGCGCGCGACTTCCGCCGCTTCTTCGGG
>DATEND010000394.1:0-8958 GCA_035275245.1 Candidatus Eiseniibacteriota bacterium | reverse complement strand
GAAAGGAGCCGGAGCGCCGGTACTCTTCGGTCGAGGCCCTGTCCGAGGACGTGCAGCGGCATTTCGACGGCCGTCCGGTGCGCGCGTCGGGTCGCACGTTCGGGTACCTCGCGTCGAAGTTCGTCCGGCGAAACCGGTTCGCGCTAGGGGCGGCGACGCTGATTCTGCTCGCGCTCTTCGGCGGGCTCTACGCGACCACGCGGGAGCGGGACCGCGCCAAGAGCGAGGCCGCGAAGGCGACCGAACTCAAGGAGTTCGCGCTCAACCTGTTCCGCGTTTCGGCTCCCGAAGTGGGGCGCGGCGCCAACGTGACGGCACGCGAGCTACTGGACCGCGGCGCCGAGCGCGTGGACCGCGAGCTCAAGGGTCACCCGGTGGTCCAGGCCGAGATGTGGGATCTCCTCGGTTCCGTCTACAAGACCCTCGACCTCTTTCCGCAGGCGGTGGCCATGTTCCGGAAGTCGGTCGAGACGCGACGCGGCCTTACGGGCCAGCCGGACTCGCTTCTCTCGAACAGCATCCGCGAGCTAGGGAGTTGCCTCTACGAGAGCGGTGACTACGCGGCCGGCGAGCCGTTTCTGCGCGAAGCCCTCGCGATGGACCGGGCCGAGTTCGGGGACGTTCACCAGCGCATTGCCGTGTCGGCGGGCGAACTCGCGGTCTTTCTCAATCGGGTGGGGCGGAAAGCGGAGTCGGAGTCGCTTTTCCACTTCGTGATCCGCGTCGACAGCCTGACGGTCGGAATCAATCACACCAACACGGCCACCGACATCGCGAATCTGGGCATGCTCATCTATACCGACAGCCGCTATCAGGAGGCCGTCCCGTACCTGAGGCGCGCGCTCGCGATCCGGGAACGCCTCCTGGGCCGGCGCCACCTCGAGACCGCTACGGGGATCGACCAGCTGGCCATGTGTCTGGATGAGATCGGTGAGAGCGACTCAGCGCTGGCGCTCGGAAACGAAGCGCTGGCGATTCGCCGCCAATGGCTGGCTCCGGATCATCCCGATATCGCACACTCGCTCTTCAACATTGCGATGACGCTTCGAGATGCCGGTAACATCGTGGAAGCCGAACGGTATGTCCGAGAGGCGCTGGCGATCCGGCTTCAGGCGCTCGATCCCAAGGATCCGCTGATCGCTCACACGCACAACGACCTGGCGGTGATCTTCTATCGCGAGCGACAGCTCGATTCCGCGGCCGTGCACTTCGACAAGGCGCTCCGTGTTTGGGCGCACACGCTGCCGCTCACGCACCCGGATGTTCTGAGCTGCCGCGGCAACCTGGGCGTCATTCTCCGCGAGACGGGACGCTACGGCGAAAGCGAGCGTTTGCTTCGTGAGGTCTTGTCGGAACGATTGCGCGTCCTTTCGGCGGAACACATGGACGTGGCGACGACGCAGTATCATCTTGGCCGCCTCTTTGTGATGACGGCCCGACCTGCCGAAGGGGAGCCGCTCTTGCGCCACGCCATCGAGGTGCGCCGAACAGGGCTCCCCGAGGGCGATCCGCGGATCGCGGAAGTGGAGCTGGCCCTAGGGAATGGGCTGATCGCGATGGGACGCGCCGTCGAAGGCCGCGCGCTGATCCAGCAGTGTCTCGAAACGGCGGAGAAACGCCTAGGCCCAAAGGATAGAATGGTGGTGTTGGGGCGGTCGAATGTCCGGAAGGGATAACGCCCAAACCCGCGGCGTGAGCCGCACCCTTGGGGGGTCGCCATGAACAAGTCCTTCTTCATCGCGTGGGTCGTCATCTTCGTCCTATGGATGGCCGGCAGTTTCGTGGTCCATCACGTGCTGCTCCACGAGCAGTACGCGAAGTTTCCGACCCTGTTCCGACCCGAAGCGCAGGCTCAACAGAATTTCTGGCTCATGCTTCTCGCGCACGTCTTCATGGCGGGTGCCTTCACGTGGATCTACATGCGCGGCGCCGAGGCGAAGCCGTGGTTGGGGCAAGGCCTTCGGTACGGCATAGCGGTCGCGTTCCTCACGATCGTGCCGTCGTACATGATCCACTACGTGGTTCAGCCCCTTACGGCTGATCTCGCCTTCAGGCAGATCGCCTTCGACGGGATCCTTTTGCTCGTTTTGGGTGCAGCGGTGGCGCTACTCACTCGGGGCCATGCGCGCGCATAGGAAGGCCATCATCGGCGCGGTCGCCCTCGCGACCGCGCTCGTCGCGGTCGGGCGCGCGGAGGAACGCGCGCCTGCCCGCATGACGGTCCGGCCGTGGAAGCCGGCGGGCATCTCGAGCCCGAGATTCGAGTCGCACCCCGCGTTCGATCCGAAGACAGGCGACCTCTATTTCGTGCGAAGCTCGCCCCAGTTCGCGGGCTGGCGGATTCTCACGAGTCGATGCACTGGGGACGCATGGTCCAAGCCCGAGTCGCTCTCCTTCAAGGGCGATGGCGTGGAGGCCGACCCCTGGTTCACCGCCGACGGTCGGACCATCTACTACATCTCGGCGCGCTCGGTGCCGGGCGTGAAGCCCAAGAACTTGGATATCTGGCGTGTGGACCGAAACGACTCGGGTTCGTGGGGCGCCCCCACGCGCCTTCCGGAGCCCGTGAATTCTCCGGGCGCCGAGTGGTTCCCGCGGCCGGGCCCGGACGGTTGGCTCTACTTCGGCTCGGACCGGGCCGGCGGCCTTGGCGCGACCGACATCTGGCGGGGGCGTCCCGATTCGACGGGGAAGTGGACCGTGGAGAACCTCGGGCCCGCTGTGAACACGCCGGGCGATGAATACGAACCGCTTCCGGCTCCGGACGGATCGCGGATGATCGTCATGGCCGACGGCGACCTCTACGAGACCCGTTGGACCGCGACCGGCTGGGCGCCTCGAACCAAGCTTGGCTCCGACGTCAACACGGATGGCTTGGAGGTCGGTCCCGTTTTCTCCCCAAGCGGCAAATCCCTGCTCTTCGCCCGGGACACCAAGGGCCCCGATTCCGGGGAATTCTTCGTCTGGTACGAGCACGGCCCTGAGGACTGGCCCCCGGTCTGCCCGTCGCGTCGTCCCTAGCTTGCCCGATCCCCTGCCGCGTCGCAGCGCGCGCATCTTGTTGCGGCGATTTGCCGCGGCCGACCTCGACGCGCTTCAAGGCTACCGAAACGACGAAGAGACCGCGCGATACCAAAGCTGGTCGGTCATGTCCACCGAGGCGGCACAGCAATTCCTCGCCGAGATGGCGGCCGCGCCCATGTTTGTGCTTGGCGAATGGTTTCAAGTGGCGATTGCCGATGCCAAGTCCGACCGCCTGATCGGTGACATTGGGATCTGCGTCCGCACCGATACCGGAGGGGTGCGGTTCGCCGAGATTGGATTTACGCTCGCCCGCGAGGCCCAGGGGAAGGGCCTAGCTACCGAGGCCGTGCGCGAGACGCTCGCCATGCTCTTCGGGCACGCGGACGTCGATCACGTCATCGGGATCACCGACACGCGGAACGCGGCTAGCATTCAGCTGTTGAAGCGGGTCGGAATGACGCTCCGAGAGACCGTGGACGCCACATTTCGAGGGAAGCCCTGCCAGGAGCACGTGTTTGAAGCCCGCCGCGGTGTCTGAGTATACTTCGTCAAACGCTCCCACTTCACTCGGCTAAGGAAGGAAGACTGATGACGCAACAGAGCACGAGAGCCGGCCAGCTTCACTACGAGTTGATCCGTGGCTTTATCGATACATGCGCGGTGCCGTCGCGCGAGGAGCTGCAGGCGCGCCTGAGCTGCTCCTCGGCGGAGCTCGGCCTCGCGATCGAGGACTTGGAGGACGCGCACGGCATCGTCCTACATCCGGGCACCCACAAGGTGTGGGCGGTCCATCCATTCTCCGCGGCGCCGACGCCGTTCGTGGTTCAGTCGGGCAAGAAGAAGTGGTGGGGGAACTGCACCTGGTGCTCGCTCGGGATCGCGGTCCTCGTGGGCGAGCCGTGCACGATCGTCACGACCCTCGGCGCGGAGACGGATCAAGTGGCCCTGACGGTGGACGAGGGCAAATTGAACCGGACGGACCTGGTGGTCCACTTCCCGATTCCGATGTCACAGGCTTGGGAGAACGTCGTTTACACCTGCAGTACGATGCTGCTCTTCAAGGACGAGAACCACGTGGCCGAGTGGTGCAAGCGCCACCGGATCCCGCAAGGTGACGTTCAGCCGGTCGAGAAGGTGCTCGAGCTCGCGAAGCGCTGGTACACCGAGCATCTGAGCCCGGATTGGACGAAGAAGAGTGCCAACGAAGCACGAGCCATCTTCACCGAATTGGGATTCACTCATCCGGTCTGGGCCTTGCCGGCGAGCGAAGGACGATTCTAGAGCGAGAGCCTGGGCGCGAGTGTGAAGCCGAAGTTCTTCCCGACCCCGCGTGCCTTCCGGACGTGGCTGGAACGCAACCACCAGAACGCCACGGAACTGCTGGTCGGGTTCTACCGGAAGGACTCGGGGAAGCCGAGCATCACCTGGCCGGAGGCGGTGAACGAGGCGCTCTGCTTCGGCTGGATCGACGGCATCCGGAATCGGATCGATGACACGAGCTACACCATTCGATTCACGCCCCGACGGCCTGGAAGCACTTGGAGCGCCATCAACATCGGCTATGTCGCGAAACTGAGAGAGCAGGGCCTGATGAAGCCGGCTGGCCTCGAGGCGTTCGAGCGGCGATTGCCGGAACGGTCGCAGACCTATTCCTACGAGCGGATCGACACCGCAACGCTCGGCCCCGCCCTCCAGAAGATGCTCCAGGCCAACCAGAAGGCTTGGGCGTACTTCCAAACTCTGACCCCCTCGTATCGAGGCAAGGTCATTCACTGGGTCGTCACGGCGAAGAAGGAAGAGACCAAGGTGGCTCGCCTGCGGAGATTGATCGAGAGTTTCGCGAGGGGTCAAAAGCCCAAGTAGGAGGGAACATGCCAAAGACAATGTCCAACACCCCACCGGATCTCTCGTCCCGCCCATTCAAACTGACCGCCGAGCGAATCCTGACCGCCCGGCCCCGAGTCATCTACGAGGCATGGACCACCGATCAGTTCGAGAAATGGTTCGCGGCTCCCGGGACCCTGGCGATGCGATCCGAGGCCGGCGCGCCATTCTTCTTCGAGACGCACTTCGAAGGGCAGCGCCATCCTCACTACGGGCGCTTCCTCAGGCTCGAGCAGGATCACCTCGTGGAGTTGACCTGGGTCACCGGAGCAGCCGGCACGAAGGGTGCCGAGACGGTCGTCACGGTCGAGCTTTTGCCGAGCGGCAGCGGAACGAGGCTCCGGCTCACCCACGCCGGCTTCTCCGACGAGGATTCGAAGCAACGACACGCCGAAGCGTGGCCGATGGTGTTGGAGCACATGGATAAGTCATTCGGCGCGGCGTGAGTACAAAGCGAGGAGACAAATGATTCGCGGCGTTCACACGATGTTCTATTCCTCCGACGCGGAGGCCCTCCGCGTATTCCTTCGGGACAAGCTCGGATTCCGGCACACCGACGTCGGCGAAGGGTGGCTCATCTTCGACCTCCCGGAGGCGGACATGGGGTGCCATCCGGCCGACCCCAAGGGCGGCTCGCCGTCCGGAACCCACAACATCTCGTTCTACTGCGACGACATCGAGCGTACGGTCGCCGAGCTGAAGTCGCGTGGCGTCGAGTTCACGGACGCGATCGCCGATCATGGTTATGGCCTCGTCACCCATTTCAAGATGCCCGGAGAGATCGAAGTGCAGCTCTATCAGCCGCGCTACACGAAGCGATTTGCCGGGAGCGAGAAGTGAAGGTCGAGCGGTTCACCCCGACCGACGTCATGAAGCCGATCGGCCCGTACAGCCACATCGCGAAGGCCGGCCCGTTCATCTCGATCTCCGGGACGGCCGGCGTGGACCCCGTCACGAATCAGCTCGCCGGGCCGGACGTTCAGGCACAGACGCGGCAAATTCTGAGATCGTTTCGCACGATGCTCCAAGGAGTCGGCGCGAGCATGTCGCAGATCATGCACATTCATGTCTTCCTAAAGCACGTCGAGGACTTCGAGGCGATGAATCGCGTCTACCAGGAGGAGATGGGGGAGCACCTCCCGGCCCGAACCGTGATCTGCGTGAAGGATCTGCCGAAGGAGGGTGCGCGCCTGACGATGAATCTGACCGCCATCGCGGACGAGACGTGACGCCCGGCGCGACCGCTAGCAGCGCTGGCGATTCTCGCGGCCGTGGCCGGCTGTGCTCATGGTATCGGGGGCACCGGCGTGCGCGCGCCCGTTGCGGATCGGGTGGGCATCGTGAAGGGCACCGTGACCTACCAGGAACGAATCGCGCTTCCGCCCGATGCCGTGGTGGAGGTTTGGATCACGGACGTCTCGCCGCCGATTCTTGGCCTGCTGCCGCTCGCCGAGGCGACCGTAGATCCCGAGGGCCGTCAGGGGCCGCTTCCGTTCGAGCTTCGATACGACCCGGACCGGGTCGATCCGAAGCGCGACTACGTCGTGAAGGCGGCGATCCTAAGCGACAGGGAAATCTTGTTCCAGACCGAGGCGACAACCCCGGTGATCACGAGGGGGCACCCGCGGGAGGTGGCGCTTTGGGTCGTTCGCTCTGACAATACGGAAGCCGTGCGCTAGACCGAGCCGAGGAACGCCGGGGTCGATCGGGCGGCGTGCGCCTTCCGCGCGAAGTTCGCGATGGGGATCCCGATCAGCGCCACGTGCACGACGACGCTGAGGCCGACCCAGAGCGGGTTCTTGTTTCCGGGCCCCGCCGCCGACAAAGGCACGACGACGTAGTTCATGATCCCGTAGAGGAGCAATCCGTAACCGGCGCCGCATAGAACGGGTCGGCGCTGGAGCAAATGCCAGCGGGCCGCGACGAGGTAGTACGTCACGGACATCGACGTCGCGATGAAATAGTGGAGCCCCAAGCCGAGCGCCCCCGTCGCGGCGCCGCCTTCGAAGGCCGCTTTGCCGAGCAAGCCGGCCGCGACCGACTGAAAAATTCGAAGCGCCGGAACATCGCTCTTCACTCCCCAGAACAGGCAGGCGTAGACGATGTCCAGCGTTCCGGCGACGAATCCGCCGCACAACACGAGCAGCAACGGTCGCCCGGTCAACGGCGGATTCGCACCGGTTTCGCGTTAGGTGGCGGGGTTCGAAATGGTCATCTTGAACCCGTCCGGGTCGGTGACCGTGAACCCGATCTGTCCCCAGGGAAGGGGACCGGGACCTTCGCCCATGTTGATCCCGGAGGCCCTGGCCTGTGCCGCGAGTTCCTCGATGTTCTGGTCGGTCTCGAGGTAGAGGCGCATGCCCACGCCCTTGACCCGGTCCGTGCCCTTCCCGAAGTCGTCCTGCGAGAGGCCGAGTTGGGACCCGCCGGCACTGATCATCACGCCCATCAGTCTTCCGTCGTCCTCGTACTTGTCGCTGACCGAGAACCCAAGCCCCTCGTAGAACTTGATGCTTGCCTGGAGGTCGTTCACGGTCAATGTAGGTACAAGGCTGGTTGCCTGAAGCGTCTTGGTGCTCATAGTATCCTCCGGTGGCGCCCATGCCTTCCGGCAGCTAGAAGTGTAACCCACCCCCGTTCGATCCCGCGAGCGGCAACTCCGCCGCATAGGAGAAGTGATGGCAAGGATGCCTCAGTTTGTTGCAGCGGCCCTCCTCGTCGCGGCAGGGTGCGGCGGGCCCACGGCCGGCGGTGGGGGAACCGAAGCCCAGGGCCACGATCTGGCCGGCTCGTGGCGCTCCACGATTCAATTTCAGAGCGGTGCTTTCGCGGCCGTTCAGGGGCTCGAATTCATGTACGTGTTCAACGCGGGCGGCACCATGACCGAGTCCTCCAACTACGATGGGGCGCCGCCCGTGCCGCCGGCCTATGGCATCTGGAGGCGAACCGGGAGAAACCGCTTCGAGGCGAAGTACCAGTTCTACGCGACGAAGCCTCCGGCCGCGTTCGGGGAGATCACGAAGGGCGGCGGTTGGATTCCCGCCGGACGAGGCGAGCTGACCGAGATCGTCAAGCTCTCCGACGATGGCAAGGCCTTCACGTCCGCGATCATCTACAAGGCGTTCGATGTGGCAGGCAACCCCATCGAGGGCGGAGGGCCCGCGATCGGACATGGCGTTCGGCTTCAATTCTGAGGACCGAGTGGGGTTCGGGGCGGCGCCGTCGACGTGAGCGTGCGGCGTGCCGTGTTGGGCGACGAGGCGATCGTGCGTGACCTGCGCCTTCGCGCCCTCGCCGACGCGCCGGACGCGTTCGACTCGACGCTGGAGCGCGAAGTCGCCCTGGCCGTCTCCGATTGGAGCCGGTGGATCTCGAGCGGCGCGACGTTCCTGTTCGAGCACGCCGACAGACCCAAGGGAATCGTGGCCGGCGTGCCGTATGACGGCGAGCCCCGCGCGATCCTTCTCATATCGATGTGGGTGGACCCTGGGCTCCGCGGCTCGGGCGCGGCCGACGCGCTGGTGGCTTCGGTGATCGCATGGGCGGAGTCGGAAGATGCGACCGAGGTCGTGCTTCACGTCGGAAAGGCGAACGCGCGCGCCCGGCGGTTCTATGAACGGATTGGGTTTCGACTGGTAGGGGAGGAGTTCGTGAGCCCCTGGAACCGAATCGTGGAGGTCGAGATGCGATACGCACTCAGAGGGAAATGAAAGGGGAACGCGCCCTCAGGCTCGGCGCGGCGCTGATGATGTTCTTGGGGTTCGTACGCGCCTTGGGCGGGGTCATGCTCCTGACGAGCGGAGCGTCGATCGACTCTAGAATCCAGGCGAATGCAACCACGGTCACGATGGTGGGCGCCGGGCTCCTGGCGCTCGGGCTGATTCTCGTCCTGTCCGCGATCGGCGTCCTTCGCCGGAGCCGCTTTTTTTGGACCGTGGGGATCGCGTGCACCGTGGCCTTCGTCATCGACGGCGCGATCAACGGCGCGCTCCTTTATGGACGGCCGGGCGATCAAGGGACGATCGTCAACGTAATCATGGCGGCGGTGAT
>DATEND010000393.1:0-5595 GCA_035275245.1 Candidatus Eiseniibacteriota bacterium | reverse complement strand
TCCCGTCACGTATATCGGCGGAAATCACGATTTCTGGATCGGTAATTTCCTCACGAGAGAGCTCGGCGTGACGTTTACGGACCTTCCGCTCCCGCTCTCGCTTCAGGGCCGCAAAATCTTCCTGGCGCACGGCGACGGGCTCGGCCCGGGCGACCATGGCTACAAGCTCCTGAAACAGGTGCTCCGAAATTCCGTGGCGAGAACGCTCTTTCGTTGGGTGCATCCCGACGTGGGGATTCCGATCGCGAGCGCCACGTCGCACGTGAGCCGGCATCATGCACCAAGACCGGGCCGCACCGACGAGGACCTCTGGCGCGTGCTCGGCGCGCCCTGGTTCGAACAGGGCTACGACGCCGTCGTCCTCGCGCATTTCCACCGGCCCGTGCATCGGAGGTCCGCGGAGGGCGATTTTCTGATTCTCGGCGATTGGATCGAGCGGAGAACCGTCGCGCGCCTCGAAGAGGGGCGCTTTTCGCTCTTCGAGTTCGAGGGACGCTAGGGGGCCCGGCGCGGCCCGCCCGGGAGCCGCTAGCGCGCGCGACGCGCTTAGAGCCGCGCAGAGAGCGAGAAAAAGTGCGTGGTGCCGAGATCGGACGAGAGCGGCACGAGCGCATAGTCCAGCCGGATCCGGCTCTGCGTGAATCCCAGCCCGAACGAGAGATCTTCCTCGTCGTATCCGAACTTGCCGCCGATCCGAAGCGCCACGCGTTCCTTGTAGTCGAATTCGCCGCCGAGATGGAACCGGGCGTCCTCGGCCCGCGCTTTCCGAACCTCGGCCGTCAGCGTTCCTTTCCCATGCAGCGAGGCCATCGGCCGGCTGAAGGCGGCGCCGGCGCGTACGTTGGTTGGCAGAGGGGTCTTTTCCCGTAGCATCACCGGATCTCCGCCCAGATTCTGGGCCGCCACGGCCAGGGCGAGGCCGGTGTCTGCAACGCGATACCTGCCTCCAAGATCGAAAATGACCGTGGAGGCGTCATCCACGTCGATCATCTCGCGCAGGTAGCGCGCACCCACTCCAACGTCCAACCCATGCGTTACGTTGAGCCCGTAGGCCCCCGTGATTGCGACATCGTTGAAGCCGAAGTGCCCCGTAAGCACGCCCGTATCGGTCCGTCTCTCGAGTTCGGTTGTGTAGAAGCCAACAAACGAGAATCCGATCGCGCCGGGCCCGAACTTCGTCCCGACCGCGACGAACTCCTGCCGGAAGTCCTGGATCCACTCGTTGTGCATGGCGGTGATCTGGGTCCCGTTCAGGGACGCGAGGCCGGCCGGATTCCAGTAGGTCGCGGTCGCGTCGTCGGCGATGGCGACGTACGCGCTTCCCATGCCCATCGGCCGGGCGCCGACGCCGAGCTTGAGGAAGGCGAATCCCGTCTCGCCCGCGGCCGCGGCCGCGTCGCGCGCGAAGAGGGTCGAGATCGTGAGAGCGAGCACCAGTGCGACGATTCGAAGCGAGGGCGCCATGCGGTTCTCCTTGGGACGGCTCATCGGATCACGGCCAAGGTCGAAAACAGAACCTCGGTTCCGCTGGTTGATTGTACCTCGACTCGACAAAGATAGATGCCGCTCGCGAGCGACGAGTGGTTCCAGACGACCGCGTGTTCCGCCGATCCGGCCAGCTCGGCCGGCCCGGTGGGAAGCACCGCGACGAGCGCGCCCAGTGGATCGTAGATGCGAACGGATACGGCCGTTGCCTGGGCGGCAAGCCGGTAATGGATCCGGCTCGTCGCGCCACGGGAGGGGTTCGGATAGGCATACACCTCGGAAAGCACCTGGGTCCCGCCGCCGGGCCCCGCCGGACCGGCCGGGAGGACCGCGTTGCGGGTCGCGTTCAGGCGGTGCTGGCCCCAAACGATCGAGGACGCCGACACCGGGAGCGGCGGGCGGCGGACGACGACGGAGACCTGGGTGCCCGCGTCCATCGCCTCGACCCACTCCGCGAGGCCGTCCCGATCCAGGTCGGCCAGGATCGGCGGCGCGTTCGCCCCCGTGCTTCCCAACTCCACGAACCCGACGATCGGGCTCCCGTCCGCTCGATAGGCGGGTCGTCGCCCGTCGGGCAGGATGGGGATGACGTCGCGAATTCCGTCCCCATCGACGTCCGCGACGAGCGGCGCCCAGAACCCGGTCGAATCGGCCGGGGCGAACGGTAGCGCGGCGTTCACGGGGTAGCCCGAACGCGGGGCGCCGTTCCAGTGGAAGGCGGCCACCCGAGCGTTCTCTCCGGTCTGGAAGATCTCCGGATACCCATCTCCCTCCAGATCGCCGAGAGACACCTCGACGGAACGCCCGGTACCTGGCAGCGACGCGGGCCATCCCGGCAGTTCCGTCGCGGTGACGTACGAAGAGGGAGTATCGCCCGGATTGTGCGCGCCGATCGCGATCCGGAGCGCGTGGAACGAACCGCCCGCGTCGGCCACCACGACCTCGTTCACGCCGTCTTTGTCGAGGTCGGTCATCACGGGCGGCGAAAACGTGTCTCCCGACAAGAAGCGAAACTGCGGGGCGCTCTCTACGTCCGTCGGCAAGAGCGCGTCGTTGAGGATCTCCCAGTTCAGGATGTAGAGGCCCGGCGCCGAATCATCGCCGCCCATGCCCACCGCGGCCGATAGGATCACCTCGGCGAGGCCGTCGCCGTTCAGATCGGCGGCCACGGCTCCGCCCTCGCAGGATCCGCCCACCGGGATGCTGAACCGCTGCACCGTGCCGCCCGAGATCGCGACCACGGTGACGCTCGCCGCCCCGAGCGCGCCCGCGACGTTCCCGCAGACGATCTCCAGGCCAGGAAGGCCGTTCAGCTCCGCGAGCATCGGCTGGCCGCGAAAACCGATCGCCGAGCCCGCCACGAGAACCCCGAGGGTCAAAGGGTTCGCGTCGCCGTCCAGAACCTCGGTCGCGTTCGAATGAAACGCATAGATCGAACCGTTCGCGGTCGCGAAGACCACCTCGTTCCCGGGAACGCCGTCGATGTCCCCGACGCAGGGGCTCGTCGGGAGGACGGAATCGACAGTCGCGAAAGCGGTCGGCGTGGCGTCGCCGTCCATGAAATCGGTTCCGTCCGCATTGAAGACATAGAGCGCGCCCGTGTTGTCGAGGCGGCTGACCGGCACGAGGAGCTCCAAACCGGCCGAACCGCCCAGGTCCGCGGCCAGGGGCGCCGCGGAGCGGACCTGCCCGGACAGGAGCTTGGGCCAGCCGACGACGATCCGGTCGAAGGCCACGTCGAACGTCATCACGCTGTCGGCGGCGCTGATCGATGTGATCGAGATCCCGGTCCGCGCGTTTCCGTACGCGGCCGTCGACGGCGTCGTGTCGGGCGTCAGCCGATCGCGCCAGCCTGCGCGGTAGACGTCGTCGGGGCTCCCGGAGCTCAAGCTCGTCGGCGGACCGTCCAGGTCCTCCACGCCGTCGGCTTCGAAAAGGTCGATTCCCTTGTGCGCGGCGTCGGCGTTCACCACGTTCAGCGCCAAGCCCGCTGCGATTTTCGCCTCGTCGACGTGGTACGCCAGGATTCCGGACCCGAGTCCCTCCCCTGGGAGCCAGAAGTCGAACTCCGCGCCGGCGTAGGAATCCGTGTAGAAATCGAAGATCCCATCCAGGTCGACGTCGTCGAAGTCGAATTTGCCGTTGTCGTTCATGTCCTGCCGGCGGTTCTCGAGCAGGATGTACTCCGACTGCGTCATCGGGATCTGCACCGCGCGCGGGAGGGAGCCGACCTGTCGCTCGAGCATCGAGAGGCTCAGGGCATCGTCGCTCACGACCCGCTGGGGCGTTACCACGCCGAGGAAGGAACGGCACCAGGCGCCCGGCTCGGCCGGCACGTAGCCGTTCGCGTTCCAGACCCCCGTCGACATGATGTCCCACGCGCCGAGCCCCTGGGAGTTTCCGCCCTCGTCGCCGTTCGTGTCGTACAGGTCGGGAAGGCCGAGCTGGTGCCCGAATTCGTGGCACAGGACACCGACCATCCCAAAGGCGTAGCCGTCCTGCGATTCCAGCTCGGGCACCTCGACCGCCTCCTGGACGTATCGGAAGACGCCGGGGCTGATCTCATCGTTCGTTCGGATCCCGATCGCGTTGCTACCGGTCGTGTCCGGCAGGATCGCCTTGAAATCCTCCTTCGTCACGAACGCGGACCAGATCTGGTCACGGCTGTTGTTGAAGACGTCCGCCTCCTGGCCGTTGCCCGCGTGGAAGAGAATGATGCTGTTGTAGGGGCGGAAGTCGACCGTGGAGTCCGCCGCGAGCACGGCGTCGCGAACGAGGTGGACGACCCGCTCCTGGAACCGGTCGTCGTCGCCGTAGTAGGCCATCGGTCGCGGAAGCGTGAAGACCGAGTCCCAGAGGGTCGGGTTCACGACCACGACGCCGTTCGTGGTCTGCTCCCAGTACTGCTTCAGGAAGAGGAGGAGGCGGTCGTAATAGGCGTCGGAGGAGTCGATGGGCGTGTCGCTGAAGGCGACCCGCAGCGCCAGGACATTGAAGGTTTCCTGGGTGGCGAGGGGTGCTCGTGCGGGATCGCCCGGCACGTTGGCCCGGGGCATCCGAAGGCGCGTCGTGGAGAACCCTTCCCGGGGGCCGGGAGCGCCTCGTTTCCCGGGGACTGGAGGCACGCGATCGGCCGCCTGAACGGCCGAGGCTGCCGAGAAGATCGCGCTAGAGAGGACGAGGAGGAGGAGGTGCCGGACGGCGCGGGATCGCACTCAGAGAGTGTATCCGCGCCGTCCGCGCCCGGTCAACGACCGCGGTCCCGTCCCCTCGGCGACTCGTCGCGATCGCGCCCCCCGCGATCCTCGCGCCGATGCTCCTCTCGCCTCGAGTTGTCCTCTCTGTCCTCGCGCCGTCGCTCGTCGCGCCGCGACTCTTCACGCCTGGGCTCCTGGCGCCGTTGCTCCTCGCGCATCCCGCGATCCTCGCGCCTCGGCTCCTCGCGGCGCCCCTCTTCGCGGCGGCGCCCCTCTCCGCGCCGGCCGTCCTGCCTCGGCTCGTACCGCGGCTCCGCGTCGCGATCGCGCCGGGGCCGTTCTCGCTGTTCGCGGACTCGATCCCTGCGCTCCTGCGCGTTTCCTTTGCCTTGGGATCGATCGTCCCGCTCCCGAACGGCGCCGCCCCGCTGGCGCCCGCCCTCCGGACGGCGTTCCTCCCTCCGCTTCAGCACCTCGTCCCGACCCTGCCACAGCCGGCCGGGCCGGCTCCGGCGCAGCTCCCTGAACTCGGGGGGCGTCCGCTTCTGGATCGATTCGCGCCGTGTGCGCTGTTTCGTGTCTCCCTCCACGCGGAACCGGGAGCGGAGCGTCGCGCGACCGTCGAGGGAGGACCAGCGTTCCTTCCAGTTCGGGTAGCGGCTCCGGGCCGTGGAGCGGATCGTGTAGTAGTAGCGCGGACGAAGCACGCGCGAGCGAAGCGGCGCGTAGCGCGCCCATGTCGCGTCGATGCGAATCTCGAACACGCTGCAGTTGTCGTAGTACGGGTCGTACCAGGCGACCCCGTAGGAGTGGCAGTCGGCGCAGACGTACCGCGGATACTCGACGCGGCGCTCGATGTAGAAATACGTGTCGGCGGTCGCGACCTCGTTCTCACGGCCGTCCGGCACGATGC
>DATEND010000392.1:0-3909 GCA_035275245.1 Candidatus Eiseniibacteriota bacterium | reverse complement strand
GGTAGCCGCCCCGCGGCCATTTCGTAGAGCATGACGCCGAGCGCCCAGACGTCGCCTCGAACGTCCGCCCTCCCGCCGAGCAGCACCTCCGGAGAGAGATAGTTCGGGGTTCCCACGACCATCCCGGTCACGGTGAGGCTGAGATCGTGGGGCGTGTCCGATGCGTCCTCGACGCCGAGGCGCTTCGCGAGCCCGAAGTCGAGCACCTTCACCCGTCCCTCGGGCGTGATCATCACGTTCGCGCTCTTGAGATCCCGGTGGATGATGCCGCGTCCGTGCGCGTAGGCGAGCGCGCTCGCGATCTGGGCGCCGTACTCGACGAGTTCCTCGTGCGGCAGGCCGGTCGCGGGAATGGAATCTTTAAGCGGACGCCCTTCGACCAGCTCCATCGCGATGTAGAGGTGATCGCCGTCCTCTCCCACCTCGTAGATGTGCGCGATGTGCGGATGATTGAGCGAGGAGGCCATCTGCGCCTCGCGCAGAAGCCGGGCGCGGGCGGTCACGTCGGCCATGCTCTCCGCCGGGAGCACCTTGAGCGCGAGATCGCGGCCCAGCCGTTCGTCCCGCGCACGATAGACCACGCCCATCCCGCCGACGCCGAGCCGGCTCAGGATGCGGTAGTGCGAGATTGTTCCGCCGATCAGTTCCGTCAAGCCACCCCCGACGAGTGCCGACTACTCCACCAACCTCGACTCTATGCCCGGGCGCCGGGCGAGTCCAGCGGCGCGCCGCGGCGACGCCCCATGAGCGGCAGGAGGAGTAGGCATAAGAGGCCAAAGACCGCGTCCAGGACGAGCGTTGCGGGGTAGCCCCACGTTTGGAGCGCGTGTCCCTGCCACATCGGGCTGTAGGAGTAGACGACGTTGCAGAGGGCCATGTACGCGGTGAATTGGGTGGCGGCGACGGCCGGAGTCGTCACGTCCATGTAGATCGCCGTGCCGACCCCGTACATGAGCCCTTGAAAGACGGCGTACGCGAGGACAAGGCTCCAGAAGATCGAAACCAGGGCATCCGGCGGGACCGGGCGATGTGAACCGAGCTGGTTGAGCGGCAGGATCCATCCGAAGTGCTGCATCGCCACCGCGAGCGCGATCGTCGGAATCGTCGTGCCCGCGATGAAAATGGCGAGCGTGCGTCTTCGACCGAAGCGATCGGAGAGCCAGCCACCGAGGATGCAGAAACCGGCGGAGAGAATCGTGCTCGCCATCCCGAGCATCCCCACGTGCTGATCGTCCAGTCCGAGATCGACCGCGAGATTCGACTGGAGCGAAAGAGAGAGCGCGTAGGCTCCCATCGGCAGGAGCGCGAGAAAGATCGCGACGAACGCCGGCCGGCTTCCGAGGAACGCGGCTCCGGTGTCGCGCACGAAGCGGCCCAACTCCCTGCCGACGGCGATTGCGCGCGACCCTTGCGCCCACATGCGTGGGGGGCCGGGCGGTTCCCGCATCGGAAACGGGACGAGGATCGTGACGAGCGCGACCGCGCCGGCGACGAAGAGAAAGGTCGTCTGGAATCCGATGAGGGGTGTGAGGAGGAGCACGCCCGCGCCTCCGAGGGCGATGCCGACGTAGTTGCCGCCGAACATGAGGCCGTTCGCGAGTCCCCGTTCCTCCGGACGAAGGACGTTCACCGCGAGCGCGTCGATGGCGACGTCCTGCGTGGCCGCGAAGATGTTGTGGATCAGGATGAGCGCCGTGAAGAGCCCCAGCTGGTTCTTGAAGCTCACCGGCATCGCCAGGAGCAACATGGCGACCATCATCGTCTGCGTGATCAGGATCCAGAGCCGCCGACGCCCCCACCGATCGCTCGAGAGCACGTCCACGAACGGGCCGAACACCCACTTGATCGCCCAGGGGATGTAGAGGACGCCGATGAAGGTGCCGATGACCGCGGGCTCGAGCCCCTGGCGTCGCATTTGCGTCGCGATCGCGCTGCCCGTGAAGCCGGCCGGCAACCCCTCGGTCAAATAGAGCAGGAAGAATGCGGCGAGGCGTCCTCGGGGCGTCGCGAGCAGATCGGGCAGTCGCATGCCCGAGGAACGTGCGGGCGGGGCCACGCGATGTCAAGCGAGCGGAGCCCTCGGGGGTGAATTCCCGAGGGCTCCGACACGCTTGGCGCTCCGACTAGCGGGTTGAGTCGGCCGCCTCCGCGGTCGTCGCCTCACGTCCCAAGTCCACGAAGACCCAGATCCGCTTCCACCGATTCGCGCCATTCGTGGCCGTCACCGAGAGCCCGAGCTGTTCGCCGTGCGCGCGGATCGGGATTCGATAGAGGACGCGCCAGCGGTCGGTCGCGGCCTGGTACGTGAACGGATACTTGATCCCGACGGCGTCGGTCAGCGTCATCGCCGTGACGTCGGGCGAGCCTTCGGCGAGGATCTCGACGACCCCGCCGGGTGCCGCGATCGTTTCCGTCACCGAGGCCGCCACGTCGGGCGGCAGCGCGTCCACCGGCGTCGTACCGTCCGCGGCCGGGGTCGCGGTACCCTCGGTCGCCGTCGTGGCTTCCGCGGTTGTCGTCTCGGCGGAGGCTTGAACGGCCGGAGTCGTTTTGGCTCCGGTTTCCATGACGCCCGAGGTGATGCCATCGGCCTCGGCGCGTTGCACGGTGGTCTTGCTCTTCTGCTCGCCGCAGCCGATCGCCAGAAAGGCCACCGCCACCCCGGCGAGAATCAACGTCCCGCCAATCGCCAGCCCCTTCGATCCGAATTCTTTCGCTTCCATGACACTTTCTCCCGCCCGGCCTGAGCAGTTCATCGTCGTTCGGGATGCCGGTGCCCGATCCGCGATTGCCTGGTTCATCGGTAGCCCGCTCCAGGCTGTCGGGCGACGCGCCGTCGTTGGCGCTGCCCGTCGCGATGGCATAGATCAAGCGCCGTGCCGATTGGCTATCTTGATAAACAACAATCGTTTACAAAAACGGACGCCATTCGACGACCTCAGCTTTGTGTCAAGCTTGACACGGGCGGCCGGGAGCCCCAGGCTGCGGGCGGAGGCAAGGCCTGCGTTTCCGAGGTCTTCCGGGGTTGGAGGGGATGTGGCGAATCGGACACGGAATCAGGGCACATCAGAGCGGGTGACCCGGCCGCGCGTATCCGCGGTCGTGATTTGCGTCCTTGCGGGGGCGGCGCTCTCGTTTTCGCTTCGCCCCGCCGATGCGGCGCCGACCGAGCTCGACGCCAAGGTGGTTTGGGTCAAGGGCGACCGCGTCTACATCGCCTCGGCCGATTCGTTGGCGCTCGACCAGGGCGACCTGCTGACGTTCCGATCCGGGAGCAAGGAGCTGGCGAGGGGCGCCGTCGTGGATGTTCGCGATGCGGCGATGGCGGTGGCGAGGGTCACGTCCGGGTCGCTCGGGAACGAGAAGAAGCTCGAGAAGATTCGCATCATGATGGAGCCGGCTCCGCTTCGACCGCTCGCGGTGCTCCGTGTCGGGTGCCCGTCCCCCTCTCGACCAAGCCTCCTCTTCCGGTGCGACAACGGGATCGGCGCTTCCCTACCCGTGTTCGCCTATCGGGCCGACACGCTCAGCGAGCGCTCCTACCGCTTCGTGCGCGATGGCGCCGTCCTGGTCGATGCTCCCTGGCCGGACACGCTCCTCGTCCGGATGTTCGACGAGTCAGCCGACGAGGAGATCGCGCTCGAGCGGGGCGAGCTGGACGTCGCGGTCTTCTGGCCGGGCGAGCTTTCGACGCACATCCGAGACGATTCGCGCTGGGCGGGGCATCTCCATGGACGATGGAACGGGCAGATCGTTGCCTGGGCATGGGAGAAGGGCTCCGCGGCACGGCTCACCGCGGACGAGGCCAGACACACGTTCGATTCGCTCAATCGGTTGGTCTTCCGCGGCGACCTTCCTCCTTATGCAGGGGCCGTGGACAAGAGGGCGGGTGACGACACGCCAGGCGCC
>DATEND010000391.1:0-2644 GCA_035275245.1 Candidatus Eiseniibacteriota bacterium | reverse complement strand
GAAGGGACTCATTCTCTCCGGAGGCCCCGCGAGCGTGCTGGAGCCCGGCGCCCCCGCGCTTCCTGAAGGAGCGCTCGAGCTCGGCTGTCCGGTGCTGGGCGTCTGCTATGGAATGCAGCTCTTCGCGCGCGACTTGGGTGGTGAAGTGCGGATGTCGAGCCGGCGCGAATACGGCATGGCCACGTTGACGATCGCGAACGAGGGGAGGATCCTCGCGGGGCTCCCGCGCACGAGCCGCGTCTGGGCGAGCCACGCCGACGCGGTGCACCGGCTCCCGCCCGGCTTCAAGCGTCTCGCGAGCACGGAGACCGTCGTCGAGGCCGCCGCCGAAGACACGGCGCGCGGCCTCTACGCGGTTCAGTTTCATCCCGAGGTGGCCCACACGACGCACGGCACGCAGGTCTACAAGAACTTCCTCTTCGACATCTGCGGCTTCCATGCGGACTGGACGATGGGGCAGGTGCTCGAGGAGCAGGTCGAGAAGATCCGAGCGCAGGCCGGGAAGCGGCGGGTGATTTGCGGTCTTTCGGGCGGGGTCGACTCGTCCGTCGTGGCGGCGCTCCTCCATCGCGCGATTCCGGGCCAGTCGCGCGCCGTCTTCGTGGACCATGGGCTCCTTCGAGCCCGGGAGGCGAAGGAGGTCGAGGCCGCGATGCGGGACGTGATCGGCGACGAGCTGGTCACCATCGACGCGCGCGCGCGCTTCCTGAAGGAGCTCCACGGCGTCGAGGATCCGGAGCAGAAGCGGAAGACGATCGGCCGCGTCTTCATCGAGGTCTTCGAGGAGACGGCGACGAAGCTTGGGGGCGCTGACCTCCTGGCCCAGGGAACCCTCTACCCCGACGTCATCGAGAGCACGTCGACCCGGGGCCCGTCCGCCAAGATCAAATCCCACCACAACGTGGGCGGGCTGCCGGATCGAATGAAAATGGAACTCGTGGAGCCCCTTCGGGAATTATTCAAGGACGAAGTCCGGGCCCTCGGCTCGTTGCTCGGCCTCCCGCCGGCCGTGCTGGGACGCCATCCGTTCCCAGGTCCCGGGCTCGCGGTTCGAATCTTGGGGCCGATAACCCCGGAATCGATCGAGACCTTGGTCCAAGCAGACGATATCTTCATATCCGAGCTGAAAGACTCCGACCTCTACGGGCAGGTGTGGCAGGCGTTTGCGGTGCTGCTTCCCGTTCGCACCGTCGGGGTGATGGGGGACGGACGTACGTACGAGCAAGTGATCGCGCTCCGCGCCGTCACGTCGAGCGACGGGATGACCGCGGACTGGGCGCGCCTCCCGTTCGATTTTCTGGCACGGGTTTCGTCCCGCATCGTGAATGAAGTGAAGGGCGTGAATCGGGTCGTGTACGATATCAGCAGCAAGCCTCCCGCCACCATCGAGTGGGAGTGACGCGCGCATGCCATACGACGGAGGATGGGTGAGACGACGACCGAGCGGTTGGACCGGATTCCGTGACGTGATCGCAATCGGGGCAGTGGCCGCGACGCTGGCCGCCCCCGTCGCAGCCCCGAGCCCAGTCCGCGCCGCCAGCATTTCGCCTCGCGTCCTCGAAGCGGCGCGCGGCACGCCCTCCGAAGCGGCCGAGCGGGAACGCATGCGCCGCTACGCCCGATCGAAGCGCGACGGCGTCGACCGCATCTATCCCCAATTCGCGCTCGACATGGCGAAATTCCCGCGCGGCGGCGTCGCCCATCGGAACATTCTGGTGGTTCTCGCGGAATTTCCCGTCGAAGGAGCCAATCCGGCGGTCACCGCGTCGAACAAGAGCACGCCCTACTACTACCACCGGATGTTCTTCAGCGACGATCCCAACGACGGCTTCATCAGCCTGAAGGAGTACTACCGGATCAACTCGAACGGGCGGCTCGAGATCTCGGGGCAGGTCACGTCGAAGTGGCTGACGATGCCGCACAGCAAGCTCTACTACACGAACGACGCCTCGGGCCTCGACTTCTTCTCCTACCCGCGGAGCGCGCAGAAGCTCGCGGAGGACGCGATGAGCGCCGCGTCCGGCGACTTCGGCGGAAAGCTCGGATACTTCGATAACGACGGACCCGACGGCGTGCCCCAGAGCGGGGACGACGACGGCTACATCGACGCCGTGATGGTGGTCCACGCGGGGCAGCCCGCCGAGATCCTGCCGGCCTCGATCTCCAACGACTACCTGTGGTCGCACGAGGCGGGGATCGCGATCTACGCGAATTGTCCGGATCCGGCCGGACCGGACTGCCTTCCGGGCCTCCCGCTCGGAAGCGTGCGGGGCTTTCTCTACGTGATGGTGGCGGAGTACAACGATTTTCCCGGCGACCATGCGGTCGGGACCTACTGCCACGAGTTCGGCCACACGCTCGGGCTCCCGGATCTCTACGATCCGTCCGCCGGGGGGCTCGGGTACTTCTCCCTGATGGCGTTGGGGAACTATCTCCCGAACGAGGTTGGTAAGGTGCTGGGCCAGAGGCCCGCCAACCTCGACGCGTGGTCCCGGCAGTATCTCGGTTTCGACGAGCCGCGCTCGGCCACGGCGCCCGGGTCCATCACGCTCACACCCGTCACCGCAGGGGGCCAGTCCCTCAAGATCTGGTCGAACGGCGAGCCGGGGACCGAGTACCTCATCGTCGAGAACCGAAAGCGCGA
>DATEND010000390.1:0-12938 GCA_035275245.1 Candidatus Eiseniibacteriota bacterium | reverse complement strand
CTCGGGAATCGCCTCGGCGGCGGGAAGACGTACGAAATACCCCGACTTGGGTCGCGCCTCCAGATGGCCCTGATTCTCCAATAGCTGATAGGCCTGGATCGCGGTGGACATGCTGATTCGATTCTGTTCGCTGACGCGTCGCAGTGAGGGTGCTCGATCGCCTTGGCGGAGGGCACCGCGCGCGATCTGGTCCCGGATGCGCTCGGCCACGCTGACGTAGAGGGGCGGATTGCTTCCGGGGCGGTTTCTCATCCGGGAAGCATAGCAGAATTCAGGAATAGTGTCTGTACTCATAACAATTCAGAGCACCTGTATCTGTGCTTGTCAGCGGTGTCGGCCTATGCTGAGGGGGTAGGGTCACATCTGCGCTCCACGGGGGATGCATGACACCGCAGGAATTTCAGGACGCCATGCTGGCTCGGGTAGGCTCGGCGGATCTCTTCGAGCGTGCGCGGGCGTATGCCTGCGAATATATGGACGGAATTCGAGAGCGGCGGGTGTTCCCGGACGGCCGGGCGCTCGGCCGACTTCAGGAATTCGACGAGCCGCTGCCCGACTCACCGACCGAGCCCGAAGAAATCCTTCGCCTGCTGCACGAACATGGATCGCCCGCGACCGTGGCTACGAGCGGCGGGCGCTACTTTGGATTCGTGACCGGAGGAGCGATCCCGACCGCGCTCGCGGCCAAGTGGCTTGCGGACGTGTGGGACCAGGTGACCGCGCTTTACGTCCTATCCCCGGTGGCCTCGCGCCTCGAAGCCACCTGCGAGAAGTGGGTCGTCGAGCTGCTCGGGCTTCCCAAGGGCACGGTCGCCGGGCTCGTAAGCGGAACTTCGTCCGCCACGATGTGCGGGCTCGCGGCCGGCCGGAATGAGCTGCTCCGGCGCCTCGGCTGGGACGTGAGCGACAAAGGACTCTTCGGTGCGCCGGCGATCCGTGTCGTGATGACCGATCAAGCGCACGCGACGGTCCCCAAGGCGCTCGCGCTGCTCGGGCTCGGACGTGCACGGGTCGAGGCCGTGCCCACCGACCGCCAAGGGCGTCTGATCGTCGAGAGGATGCCCGAGCTCGATTCCCGCTGCCTCGTCATCGCGCAGGCGGGGAACGTCAGCACCGGATCGTTCGATCCCCTGGACGCGGTCGGCGAGCGGTGCCGTGCCGCCGGCGCATGGCTCCACATCGACGGCGCGTTCGGCCTGTGGGCCGCGGCCGCTCCCTCGCATCGCCACCTAACGAAGGGCTTGGAGAAAGGCGACTCGTGGTCGGTGGACGGCCACAAGACTCTCAATACTCCCTATGACTGCGGCATCGTCCTCTGCCGGGACCCGCAAGCCCTGGTGTCCGCGCTCCAGGCGGCGGACTCGTACATCCTCTACGGCGAGCATCGCGACGGGATGCTCTACACGCCTGAGATGTCTCGGCGCGCGCGAGCCGTCGAGTTGTGGGCAACCCTCAAGGCGCTCGGCCGAAGCGGGGTCGAGGCGCTGGTGGGTCGTCTCTGCGAGCATGCTTCGAGGTTTGAAGCCCAGCTGCGAGCGCGTGGCTTTCGGATCTTGAACGACGTCGTGTTCAACCAGGTCCTGGTCGCCTGCGAGAGCCCGGATCTGACGAAGGCGACGTTGCGATACGTTCAGGAATCGGGCGAGTGCTGGTGCGGGGGAGCCGTCTGGGAGGGAGAGCCGGTCATTCGGATCAGCGTCTGCTCCTGGGCGACCACGACCGCCGACGTTGACCGCTCGGTGGCCGCGTTCACGAATGCGCGGGAACGCGCGTCGAGCGAGCGGTGAAGCCCTCCCGGATGCGAATCTCAACGGCCGCGTGGATGGTCCTAACCGTGACCATCTCGCACGCGCCCCGCGCGTGGAGCCAGTCGCCCGACACTCTCTCCGTGCGCCCCCACGCCGACGCGCCCATACTGCGCGCGGCCCATCTCGTCGGAAGCGTGCGCGTGGACGGACGATTGGACGAAGCGGAGTGGCATTCGGCTCCCGTCGCCGACCGGTTCACCCAGCGACGACCCAAGGAGGGCGCCCCGGCAAGCGAGCGGACCGAGATCCGCGCGCTGATCAGCGAGAACGCGCTCTATATCGGAGCCCGGCTCTTTGACGCTGAGGTGTCGAAGATCCGATCTCGCCTCGTGCGAAGGGACGAGGTCAACAGCACGATCTCCTCCGACTTCCTGGCCGTCTTCCTGGATCCGTATCACGACCACTCGACCGGGGTCCTCTTCCGCGTCGGACCCTCCGGCTCGGTCGACGACGTGACGATCGCGGCGGGCGGGAGTCAGGACCTCTCCTGGGACCCTGTCTGGAAAGCGCGCACGTCGATCGACTCGCTCGGCTGGGTCGCCGAGATCGAGATCCCGCTGTCCCAGCTCCGCTACAACGCCTCCCGGGACGCCGTATGGGGTATCCAGCTTCGGCGCTGGATCCAGCGCAAGCAGGAGGTGTCCGAGTTCTCGTTCACGCCCCTTCGGGAGGAGTCGGGCGTGGGCCGGTTCGGCCATCTGACCGGGCTGGGGAGCATGCGTGCAGCACGTCAGGTGGAGCTTCTTCCGTACGCTAGGATCCGCTCGGAGTACGCGCAGTCCGATCCGGGCGACCCCTTCCGCGACGGGAAGGACCACTACCCGGCCGCGGGCGTGGACCTCAAGTACGGCATCACGAGCAGCCTGACTTTGAATGCAACCGTGAATCCCGACTTCGGCGAGGTGGAGGTGGATCCCGCCGTCATCAACCTGACGGCATCCGAGACCTTCTACCCGGAGCGCCGGCCCTTCTTCGTCGAGGGATCGAACCTATTTCGGTTCGGGGAGACGCGGAGCTCCAACAACATCAACACGACGCTGCCCTTTCACGGCCGCCGCATCGGGCGAGCGCCACAGCGGACCCTGTCGGGGCCGAACTACGTCCACGTCGACGCGCCGCTCAACACGACCATCATGGCAGCCGCGAAAGTAACGGGGAAGACGTCGAGCGGCTGGTCCGTGGGTCTGCTGGACGCGGTGACTCCCCAGGAGGAAGCGACTTATCTCGACACGCTCGGCGTCGAGCGCCGGGCCCCTGTGGAACCCCTGACGAATTACTTCATCGGACGGCTCCGCCGCGACTATCGCGCCGGCAACACGGTCGTGGGGGGGCTCGTGACCGGCGTGAATCGCGATCTGGGCGATCCCGCTCTGGAGGGACGCCTCCGCTCGAGGGCGTGGGTCGGAGGGCTGGACCTGAATCACTACTGGGCGGGGCGGCGTTGGAGCGTGGACGCCATGGTCCTCGGGAGCCGCGTGAAGGGAGGCGAAGCCGTCATCGGCGCCACGCAGCGCTCGAGCCTACGCTACTACCAGCGCCCCGACGCGACCCATCTGGACTATGACCCGACGCGCACCAGCCTCTCCGGATACGGCGGACACGTATCGATCAACAAGTTGGCCGGCCGGCACGGCCTGGGATCGGTGACCTACCAGGACTGCAGTCCCGGATTCGAGCTCAACGACGTCGGCTTTCAGAACGTGGCCGACCGCCGCGCCCTCTCTTGGCTCGGCCTTTATAAGGAGGATCAATCCCACGGAATCATCCGAAACTGGGACACGTTCCTCTTCGGGAACTACGCGTGGAACTACGGAGGGGACCGGACCTACGAGAAGTACGGGGGTGTCTGGGAGGGCGTGCTCACGAACTACTGGAACGTCTCCATCCGCGGTGAGGTCTTCCCCGGTCACATCGACGACCGGTTGACCCGTGGCGGGCCGCTCTCCCGCTTTCCCAAGGGGGGGAACATTCGCGCGAACCTGGGGACCGACCCCCGAAAGTCTTACAACGTGGGTCTGAACGGTTGGACCGCGTGGGACGAGGCGGGAGGCGCGCTCCGACAAGTGAGCGCCGCACTCTCGTACCGACCCACCAGCGCGCTCCGGTTCTATTTCACGCCGAGTGTCCGGAAGTTTCGCGACACCGCCCAGTACCTGACGACCGTCACCGACACCTTCGCTACGGCGACGTACGGCCGGCGCTACGTGTTTGGGACGCTCGAGCAGATGCAGGTCTCGCTCGACACACGGCTCGACTGGGTTTTCTCGCCCGCGCTGAGCCTCCAGCTCTATCTGCAGCCCCTCATCTCGAGCGGCGACTACTCCGACATCAAGGAGCTGCGGGCTCCGAGCACGTACGCGTTCAACGTCTACGGCGGAGACGCGGGGACGAGCCAGACCGACGCGTCGGGCGACTACACGATTGACCCGGACGGCCTTGGCCCCGCCGCGTCGTTCGTGGTGCCGAATCCGGACTTCAACTTCCGCTCCTTCCGGGGGAACGCGGTTCTTCGCTGGGAGTACCGGCCCGGCTCTGCGCTCTTCCTCGTTTGGCAGCAGGGGCGAGAGGCCACGGAGCCGTTCGGAGATTTCGACTTCTCGCGCGACTGGCGCGGGCTCTTCTCCATCGAACCGGAGAACGTTCTCGCGCTCAAAATAACGTACTGGTTCGCGCTCTAGACGGCCGGCCTGGCGTCGAGCTTGTCTGCTGGGGATGCGATCCGGCCACGCGCCTGGACTAAACGCGGCGATCTGATCGCAGACCCTAGTCCAACGAGACATCCAATTCGCCCGCCCAGAGGTTCACCTCGATCCCCGACGTTCCGGTTCCGTTCCGCCAGTGGATCGGGCCACCATAGACGCCGGCGTATTTCTGTGTCCTACCGCCATGATGGATCGTGGCCTCCCCGATTGCCATGTTGACCTCAATCGTGCCGACCGCGCGTTCCGGCATGTGAATTGTGATCTCGCCGGCTCCCAGGTCGACTGAGAGGTCCTCGCGAAGGTCGCGGATGTCGACTTCGCCGGCCCACATGTCGAGGTCGACCTCCAGCGCGCGGGGCACCTGGACCACGACGGTGAGGCGTGGGCAATCGTCGTAGTCCTTCCAATGGAGCTTCCCGCCGTCCAGCTTCACCTTGAGGGTATGGCCGCTCGTTTTTGATTCGAGCTTGAAGGCCCGCAGGTATTCCCCGCAGTTGCCGCCTTCCCGGCACTCGACTTTGACGCGGACGCGGACCGGTCCCGAGTCGACTCCCTCGATAGTGATCTCAGCATAGGGAATGTCGAGATCGACCTTATCGGCCGATCCGACGGCGTAACTGCCCGTGAGCGTGCGAGTTTCCGCACGCGCCGTGGCGGCGAGTAGGGCGAGCACCAGCATCGCAGTGACAAATGCGAGCATCGCGAAAAGGGGAGGAGATGAGGCATGACGGACGCTGACTCGGGGACGGGGCGAAGGGTTCCGGGCGAAACAGCGATTCGGCATGGGACACCTCCGGTTTGCGGCGGGTGGATGGAAGTACTACGCCGGGGGTGTTGAGGAGGTTTCGGGAATGGCCGTTGCCGCCTAGGCCGTCATCTCTCCGCCAGTAGGGGAGACCAATCGGGGGTGCCTGGTGGGCGCCCGCCTGTCGAGGTCCACGGCCGGAAACTTCCGCCGCCATGCCGGCTCCTTATGGTGATGCGGAGCAGGACAAGCCCGGCTCTTGGACAGAGCATGGCTCGTCATGACCTACAGCAGCCGGAGGAAGGAGTTCGCGCGTGGCTCGATTCGTTCTTGGGTGTCCTCGAAGTTTGCACGCTCTCGTCTGCGTCATCGTATGCATGGCCCCCTATGCGGCGTCGGCCCAAATCCCGGACAAATTCACTAACCTCAAGGTGCTCTCCAAAGACATTTCCAAGAGGGAGTTGGTGTCGGTCATGCGAGGTTTTGCAGGCGGGTTGGGCGTGCGATGCAACCATTGTCATGTCGGTGAGGATGCGGCCACGTTAAAGAACTTCGACTTTGCCTCCGACTCCAAGGCGGCGAAACAGACGGCGCGTGTCATGATGGCGATGGTGCGCGAGATCAACACGACGGTGAAAACGAAATCGGGGGTCAAGGACCCGGTCGGGGTTCAATGCGTTACTTGCCACCACGGTATCACGCGCCCGGAACAGATCGAGGACGTCTTGAAGTCGGTCATTGTCAAAGACGGGGTTGCGGCCTCGGTAAAAAAGTATCGTGAGCTTCGGGAGAAGAACTACGGATCAGCGACCTACGATTTCAAGCCTGGACCACTCGCCATGGTGGCCGAGTGGCTCACGGGGCGAAAGGACTATGATGGGGCCATCGCGATAATGCAGCTCGCCCTGGAGCTGAATCCGGGGGAGGCGTACGGTTACAACCTGCTCGGACGCATTCAGCAGACGAAGGGCGACAAAGCGGGCGCCATCGCAAGCTACAAGCGCGCGATCGAGCTCGATTCGACCGATGTTTGGTCGAAGGAGCTGCTCAAGAAGATCGAGTGACCGACCGCGCTCGCCCAGGTTCGGGGCAAGGATCGTGGTCACCACCCGGTGAGGCCCTACCCAGGAAGAGAGCCTCGGTGCAGCGATGCGCCGGGGCTTTTCGCGTTTGTTGCGCAACGACGCGAAGTTGTGGCGCCGGTACTAAGGCACGCCGATGCAACCTTACGGGCACGGTACTTGTCTTACCTGGTATTCGCGTCTGGCTCCTGAGTTGACGCCAATTGAGGCCCGGAGGGCGTGAGCCGATGAAGATCAGCCGCCGATCCTTTCTCAAAGCTGCGTTGGCGGTAGGCGCTTCGCTCGCGTTGGGCGAACCGGCTCGAGCTTCGCGCGTCCGCTGGCATGAGCGGCGTGACCTCTATCCCCAAGGGGTCGCCTCGGGCGATCCCGACCCGCACAGCGTCATCCTGTGGACGAGGCGTCCGTTCGCCCAAGGCACCCGCCAGCTCCTGACCGTCGAGGTCGCCGAGGATGAGGCGTTCCACAGGGTCATCGCGCACGCAGAGGCACCGGTCTCGAGCGCCGCGGACTGGACCGCACGCGTTCTTGTCGGCGGGCTCAGGCCGGCGCGCACCTATTGGTATCGGTTCACCGACGCCGACGGAAACGGCAGCCGGGTCGGCCGCACCATCACCGCGCCGTCGCCGAATGATCCGCGCACGGTGAACTTCGCCTTCGTGAGCTGTCAGGACATCAATGAAGGCAAGCTCAACGGCTATCGCCGGATGATCTACGAAGATGAACGCGCTCCCGCCGCCGAGAAGCTCGGCTTCGTCCTGCACCTGGGCGATTTCATCTACGAGGTGGTGCAGTATCCCGACGAGGTGAAGACACGCTACGATCGCACGATCTACGAGGTCGCGCGCTTCGAGGGCGGCCACAAGGTCGGCAGATTCCACATTCCGCTGACCCTCGATGGCTACCGGGCCATCTACAAGGGCTATCTCGCCGATCCCGATCTCCAGGACGCTCGCGCTCGCTGGCCGTTCGTCGCCATCTGGGACAACCACGAGTTCTCGTGGCAGGGCTGGCAGAGCAACGTCAAGGCGGGGCCGTTCGAACGGCCTGGCCAGAGCATCAAGGTCGCGGCGAACCAAGCCTGGTTTGAGTATCTTCCCGCACGTATCGCTCAACGGGGCAAGTTGCTCGAACACTTCGATCCGCCCCCTGTGAAAGACGTGCCCATCGACAAGTTCGATAGCGATGGGCTGGGTGTGGAACCGAACAACCTGACGGCGATCAACAGCCTCAAGGTTTATCGGGCGCTGCGGTACGGTCAGCACCTCGACCTCATCCTCACCGACCAGCACAGCTATCGGAGCGCGAATCCCTTCAGCGATCCATCTCTCGCAAAGCTCGGCGAGGAGTTCACGGGGATGTTCCCTGAGCGGGAAATGCAGGTCCTCGACGCCGGGCGCGGCTTCGACGGCGGCAATCCTCCTCCGGAGATCCGCTTCAACGATGTGCACGTGCCCAACCCGCAACGGAGCGCGCCGCCGCAAACGATCCTCGGGGCGGAGCAGAAGGCGTGGTTCAAGGACAAGCTCAAGAACTCGACCGCGGTGTGGAAGATCTGGGGGAACTCGCTGGGCACGTTGGATTGGCGCGCCGACCCGCAGAACCTGCCCGCTGGTCTCACCAAGGAGTCCTGGCCTCCCGACGCGTTCGCAGCCATGGGCGGCGGTGATTACGCCACGGCGTGGACAGAGCGCGCTGAGATCTACCATCTCGTACGCGACGCGAAGATCACAGGCTTCGCCATCGTCTCCGGCGACCGCCACAGCTTCTGGGCCGGATATGCGTGTGCGGAACTTCCGCCCGGCAGATTCGAACCGATCGGGTTGAGCTTCGTTGGTGGGTCTCTCGTCAGTCCAGGAGCGATGGAGGCCAATGAGCACGGACTGCCGAAGGATGCTCCGCTACGACCGCTGTTCCTTGCGGACAAGGATGCGGGTACGAAGCCGGAATGGACCTTCAACATGCTGCTGAAGCACGGCGTCCGTGCGTGCTTTGAGTATGCGAAGAGCTTCGACCTCGAGCGCGCAAGGTCGCTGTCCAACCCGGATCTGGCTCCGCACCTCGAGTTCGTAGATCTTGGAGGACACGGTTATGCGAAGGTCCGATTGTCGGCCGATGAGATGCGCACTGAGTTCGTCTGCATCCCGCGCCCCATTGCGCGCAGCGAACGCCCGGACGGGGGCCCCATCCGGTATCGGGTATCGCACTCGGCTGCACTGTGGAAGCACGGGGAGCGCCCGCAGCTGAAGACATCGGTGCTCGAAGGCGACGTTGGACTGGCGATTTGACGGACTGCGGATTTCGCGGCGGTGATAGAGGCCCCGGCGGCGTGTGCTGCCGGGGCTCTCGCGTTCAACCCCTATCTCATCCATATGAACTTGCTACGGCGCTGCTCTCCTTCCAGCTGGAGGCGGGCGAAGTAGACTCCCGAAGCGACGGTCGTTCCGTTCGACCGCTGGCCCGCCCACACAACCTCTCGGGGTCCGGATGGGATGTCCGCATCGAGCGGCGTCGACAGGAGCCTTCCGGAGATGTCGAAGACATCCAGGCGCGCGTGCCCAGCTCGAGGCATGACAAACGTGAAGGTTGCGTTTCGGATCGCGGGGTTCGGCATGGCCGCGAGACGCAATCCCGCCAGCTCCGGGACCTGCTCCGCAACGCCGGATACGGTCGGCCCTAGCCCAAACAGAACGAGCACCCGACTCGGCGTCTCGACGACAGGCACGGCGAGGTCCAATCGCCCGTCGGCGTTGAGATCGCCGATCGCGACGGAAAATCCGCCGGGAAACTGACCGGTGCCCACATCGTAGCGTCCGGTTCCGAAGTGAACCCTGGATGCGAAGGTCCCGTCGCCGTGGCCCGGGAATACCGTGACCCCCGCGTGATAGTCCTCGCCGCCCGGGTTCGCGGAGACGATGTCCTGGTGTCCGTCCGCGTCCAAATCGCCGATCGCGATCCACGAGAGCGGATTGCCCGTTGGGTAGGAAACGGCGGGCGCGAATAAGCCGGAGCCGGTGTTCAAGAGAACCGAGACCGCTCCGGATCCGCTTCCCACGGTCGCGATGTCGGGCGATCCATCTTCATTGAAGTCGCCGATCGCCACCCACTCAGGGCGCGGGCCGACTGGATATGAGATCGGCATGCCGAATGTTCCGCCCCCGTTCCCGAAGAGCACGCACATGGTTCCGGAGAGCAGGTTCACGACGGCGAGATCGAGACCGCCCTCGCCGTTCAGCTGACCGATCGCGATTCCATCGGGCGCGACACCTCCGGACGAGTAGTACACCGGGGAGTCGAACGTGCCGTCTCCATTGCCAAGGAAAATGGCGACATGGTCCCCCGATGTGCCGGCCAGGTCTTGGAACCCGTCTCCATTCAGGTCGGCGGATGCCACGGACCAGCAGTCACCCGCGATTGCGAGGTCCTGCTTCATACCATAGGACCCGTCTCCATTCCCCAGTAGCGTGGTCAGGGCGTGCGGCGCGAATCCAGGCACCGTCGATACCGCCAGGTCGGCAGGAGCGGCGGCGTCGAACTGGCCGATCGCGACGGAGTAGGGAGATGGTGCGGTCTCCGTGACATGGAGCGTGCCGAATGATCCATCGCCGTTCATCGACATCGTGGCGACGTAGGACTCGGGTGCCGATCCATTCAAGACGGCGACCGCAATGTCCGCCGGCCCACTTCCATCGAGCTGTCCGATCGCGCATCCCGTCGGAGACCCATCGAGCAGGAAGCTCTGCCCACCCTCGAACCAGGCGAAGTTGTTCGGCATCGCGTGATTGAAGAGGAGGGTCACGTTGTTCCCGACATTGCTCACGGTGACGATGTCGCGTCTGCCGTCGCCGTTCAAGTCCGCGAGCACCGGCCCGGTTGGAGTCATGCCGGCGCCGAAGTCGAAGCTGGCCGGATTGGGACCGGCGTCGAAGTACGGCGGAAATGGGAGCAAACGAAACCGAACCGCCAAGCTGTTGGTGAAACTGTTCGCGGTAACCAGGTCGGGCCGACCATCGCCGTTGAGATCGCTGCACGCGACCGCAAACGGCGCGTCATCGACCGGATAGGGCGTGCCGAATGCATCCGTAAACGACCCCATGCCGTTGCCGATCAAAATGCCGACTCCGGCCGGACCGACGGGGAAGCCGCGATTGGCGACGACGAGATCCATCTTCCCGTCACCGGAATAGTCGGCCATGTCCACCCAAGCTGGAGACCCTCCGCCCGAGGGAAAGTCAGTTTTCGGAGCGAACGTTCCGTTCCCGTTGCCCAAAAGTATCGAAACGCTGTTGGCCGAGGTATTCGCCGTAACGGCATCGATGAAACCGTCCGAATTCAGGAGCCCCAACGCGACGAAGTCGGATCCGGGGCCCGTCGCATAATCCACCTTCGGTTGGAACGTCCCATCCCCGTTGCCCAGCATCACCGAGAGGAGATTCACGATGCCCCGGGTGAAACAGAGATCGAGGTGCGTGTCGCCATTGAGGTCCGCGGCCGCGACCGCTCGCAACGCACCACCCGGCGAGAGCGTAGATGCCGCTCCGAACGTCCCGTTTCCATTCCCGAGGAGCAGAGAACCACTGGAGTTGCCAACATTGGCCGTGACGATGTCTGTTCGTCCGTCACCATTGAAGTCCCCGACCACGACCCCCACCGGCTGGAGACCCACCGAATAGTCCGTCTTCTCGCCGTAAACGCCACCGCCCTGTGCGAGAAGGACGGAGATCGTGTTCTCGGCGCGATTCGTGACCACGAGGTCAGGCGGACCCTTTCCGTCGAAATCGCCCACCGCGACACGTTGGGGGTCCGATCCGACAAGGTAACTCACGTAAGGAGCGTCGAGGCGAGGCACTCCCGCCCGAGCAGGGCCGAACGGCTGGAGAAGCGACAAGAATGCGGCTAGAGCCAGGGACGCGGACGCCCTCGGGGCGAAGGCCATGTTCGTCTCCTTGGTTTGGGATCACGGCTCCCAATACCGAAACGCTGCTCCTTCAAATGCGCCGGCGACCGCAGGAGGAGGAAGGAAGCTGCGCAGAGCGCCGGCTGGGCTCCGCCAACTGATGGAACGTAATTCTATAACGCGGAAACCAGGATTTGTAGGCCATCCGCCTGGGGCACCGGCCACCAATTTCGCCCCGTCCCGGGGTTGGGTCGGTGTAAGCTCATCGCCCACCTTAGCATCGGGCGACGCCACCGGGCTGTGGCGCATCCTGAATGCGTGGCTACGCGAACGGAAATTTGGGAAGGGGACAGGTCCCTGTGGAAACTCAACTCACCGAGCGGCAGCAACGCGAGATCGAATACCACCGCGATCACGCCAAGGAGCACGAGTCGCTCCTAAGCAAGCCATTCTCCTGGGAGATTCTTGATCGTCCGTCCAAGCGTTGGTGGAACGCATATTGGCAGATGTATGACTTCCTCGTCCGCGCCAACCTGAAAGGACAGAAGGTCCTAGTTGTAGGCTGTGGTTTCGGCGAAGACGCGTTACGCCTGGCAAGACTTGGGGCTGACGTGTACGCCTTTGACCTGTCGTCAGATTCCCTGACCCTCGCTCGGCGGCTGGCTGCACGGGAGGGCCTGAGCATCCGTTTCGAAGAGATGCCGGCCGAATCTCTAAAGTACGAGAACGATTCGTTCGACTGCATTCTCGCGAGAGATATTTTGCATCACGTGGACATTCCCCGGGCCGCAAGCGAGATACACCGCGTGGCAAGGAGCGAGTCGGTGTTCGTGATCAACGAGGTCTACACGCACTCTTTCCTGGATCGGATTCGGCACTCCCGCCCAATCGAGAAACGGCTTTATCCGGCGATGCAGAGCTTCATCTATGGACCCGGAAAGCCCTACATTACCGAGGATGAGCGTAAGTTGAACGAAAAGGACTTGGCGGAAGTCCTCAAGTTCGTCTCTAAGATTGACCTGGAGAAACACTTCTACATGCTTGTGAACCGCATCGTGCCCGACAAGATCGACGTCCTCTCGAAGCTCGATCGATTCGCGCTCATGTGCGCGAGGCCGCTTGGTCGTTTGCTCGCCGCCAGGATTCTGCTGGTTGGCCGTATCGCGAAGGGCCGAGCGGCGTGAAGCGCACCTTGCCGATCTGCTAGACTTACGTCATGGACCGCACATTGTTACCACGCGAGCTTCGTCCCTTTGTGGACGAGCAGGGCCGCCTGACCCAGTGGCCGGCCAAACTGAAGATCAAGCGAATGGCCATCGACTATCTCGTGGGCCGATTCGAGCCCGGACGAGAATACTCCGAACGCGAGGTGAACGAGCTGTTGCTCGACTGGCATACCTTCGGCGACTGGGCCCTGCTCCGGCGTTTGCTCTGCGACTGGGGCTACATGACGCGCGAGCGCGATGGGACCCGGTATCGGCTACTTCCTGTTCCTACGAGCACGGGCGGCTAGACCGGCGGGGTTGCCCCCATCGGATAGGTCGTTCGACGCGTCCCGCGGTTTAAACACGCCCTCGGCCCGATGACCACACGCCATCGCGCCGTCCTCGTCGTCCTCGTGGCGGCCGTGATCGTCGGGCTCTCGTTCGGGCCGATCGTTGCGCACTTCGCGGCCGGGCAGATTCGCGCGGCCGCCGCGGCCCG
>DATEND010000389.1:0-7240 GCA_035275245.1 Candidatus Eiseniibacteriota bacterium | reverse complement strand
GGTCACCTCGACGGTTTGGCCGGGGCGGTTGTCCTGGAGCGCATACGTCATGTCGTAGAGGTTCTGGATCTGCGTCCCCGCGATCGAAACGATCCGGTCGCCGCCGCGGATTCCCGCTCGCTCCGCCGGGCCTCCGGCGCGAACATCGGAGAGAAGCACGCCCCCTTCCGTCGCGTCCATCGCGCGGAAGTCCGGGACCGTGCCGAGGTAAGCCCCGTATCCGCGGCTGTCCCCCATCATCGCCGGCGCGGTCGTCGAGCGGGCGTAGACGGGCGGTTTCTCGCGGCGGGCAAGCTCGTTCACGAGCGACTCGGTGAACCGCGTGACCAGGGCGCCGCCTTCCGCGTTCACGGTCGCGGGCTTGTCGTCGGGCGTGTGGTATGCGTCGTGCGCTCCCGTGAAGAGATGGATCACGGGAATTCCCTTCGCGTAGAACGAGGTCTGGTCCGACGGGCCGTAGCCGTCGCCGCGCGCCGCGACGTCGAGTTTGGTTTCGACGGCTGCCTTCTTGAGGAGATCGCGCCACTCCGGCGCGGATTCGAGCCCGAGCGCGATGAGGGTGTTGTCGCGGAGGCGGCCGACCATATCCAGGTTCACCATGGCGGACACGCGATCGAGCGCGAAGGGCGGGTTGGCCACGAAGTGGGCCGACCCCGCGAGCCCGACCTCCTCGCCCGAGAAGAGCACGACGACTACCTCGCGATGGCTTCGCGCCGCCTTGAGGCGCCGCTTCAACTGCTCGACCGCGAGGAGCACGCCGGTCACGCCGGAGGCGTTGTCGTCGGCGCCGTTGTGGATCGCTTGATCGTTCGGGCGCATCGAGCGGTCGCCGCCCAATCCGAGATGGTCGTAGTGGGCTCCGAGGACCACGACTTCGCGACCCAGGCGCCCCTTTCCCGGTAGGATGGCCCCGATGTTCTCCGCGTCGACGTAGGTCGCTTCGAGGGCGATCGCGCCTTTCACCGTGACGCCGGTCGTCGCCCGCGAGCGCGGCTTGAGATCGCGGTCGACGTCGCGCTGGAATGCTCCGAGATCGACGCCCACGGAGGATAGCCACCGCGCGGCCACCGCCGGGCGCACCTGCGCCACGGGGATGCCGGCCGGGCTCTCCGGGCCGTCGTTCTTGAGCGCGGGGATCTTCTCCATCTGTTCGTCCTGGAGTGGGCCCGTGACGAAGATCACCGCGACCGCGCCGCGCTCGCGCGCCTGGAGCGCCTTGTGTCGAAGCGCGGACCAGCGGCTCGGGCGCTTTCCATCGAACGGGGAGGCGTCGTCCTTCTCCTGCGGCTCGTAGCGGAGCATGAGCGCGACCTTGCCCTTCAGGTCGACGCCCTCGTACTCGCGAAAGCCGATCGCCGGCGCGTCGATGCCGTAGCCGACGAACGCCAGCTCGCCCGAGAACTCGCCGTTCGAGGAGAATCCGAGCGGCGTCCAGTCGCCGTCGGCGACGCCGTCGAGGCGGTTCCCCTCCTTACGCGTGACCCCGACCTTGATGGGGAAACGCTGCCGGTAGGAGGCGCCGAACGCGGGCTCGAGCTTCATCGAGCGAAGCCGGCCCTCGATCCACCCGGCGGCGCGCGCCAGTCCCGGCGTGCCGATGCCGCGGCCCTCCATGGAATCGGCGGCGAGCGCGAACACCGCGTCGCGGAAGCTGGCGGCGAGCTTGGGGTCGGGCGCGGGAGCGGCGGAGGGAGCGACGCTCGGCTGCGCTGGCGCACGCGAGGCGGAGAACGACAGCGCCAATGCGAGGAGCAAGAACAGGATGTACGGCGGACAGGACCGATTCATCCCCTGCATCCTATCACCCCTCAGGCGGAAGTCGATTCGATGTCCACGTGTCCCCGCCGTATCCGATCGCGAATTGCCGAGCCGTCGCATGCTCCCAGCTCATTGCCTGCGGAGGATCCAGGAACCAGCGATAGGCGAGCGCCATTTGCCGGGCAGCCTCTTTTAGCGGGACGCGGCCCGTCGCCGTTCCGAGCCCGGGACAAGCAATCGAGTGAATGGCCTTCTGGCTTTGGCGATTGTGCCGGTGAACGGCGAGGAGCATCGCCCACATGGCCCGGTAGACGTTGTCGGTCCGGCTGATGGTCATGGGGATCCGCATTGTCGGCGTGTGGGCGAGAAACGGATGCTTCGGATGATGCGTTTCAATGATGAACGATGTCCCGACCGGCTGTTCCCCTCGGAATTCATCGATCACGTGCTGCTGAACCCGATTCACCAAGTCGTTCCCGAAATAACGCGCGATCGCAGCGTCGACCCCGCCGTCCATCAGCCCGAACGAGTTCGCGGCACTCACCATCGCGTCGAATTCCGGTAGGTTCTCAAACCGATCGTTCACGATCTCGACCGCCGGCAATCCAGCGAATTCCTGTTCCCAGGCGCGGCAGAGCCGGGCGTTCGGGCCCACAAGAATGAGTCTCAGTCCATCCATGGCGCTAAAGTGCTACGCGGCTGGCTCCAGTTCCACCGAAAAGGCCCGGGCGGCGGGCTTGCCACAGGGGCCCCCGCCGTGCTATCCTCGCGGAGCGATGGCGGACCACCGCCTTCGCCATAGACCCTTGAAACTAGTTCCGAGAGACTAGAAAGGGGAACGGCCAGACGCACCCCTTTCCTGCCTGGAAAGGGGTTTTTTCATGCCCAGCGAGAGCGGTGTGGAACAGGTCCGCGAGAAAGCGGAACTCATTGACGGGGAAGGACTTCGCCGCGCCGTAACCCGCATTGCGCACGAGATCATCGAGCGGAACGGCGGGGGCGAGAACCTCGTCCTCGTGGGGATCAAGCGGCGCGGCTTCCCGCTGGCCCAGCGGATCGCGGAGCGGATCCGGGAATTCGAGGGCATCAAGCTGCCGGTGGGCGCCCTCGACATCACCCTCTATCGCGACGACCTGCAGACCATCGCGCACCAGCCGGTCGTGAGCGGCACCGACATCCCCTGCGACATCGACGGCAAGACGGTCGTGCTGGTGGACGACGTCCTCTACACGGGCCGCACCGTTCGCGCGGCGCTCGACGAGTTGATCGACCTCGGACGTCCCCGGTCGATCCAACTCGCGGTCATCGTCGATCGCGGCCACCGTGAGATTCCGATTCGGGCGGACTTCATCGGCAAGAACGTTCCCACCTCGAAGCGCGAGGTGATCATGGTCAAAGTCCAAGAGATCGACGGCCAGGACGGCGTCTCGATCGGGGAGATGCTCTGATGATCGGCCACCGGAAGGACCTGCTCGGCCTGGAGGATCTCTCGGCCGAGGAAATCACCTCGATTCTCGACACCGCGCGCACGTTCCGCGAGGTGCTGGACCGTCCCATTCCCAAGGTGCCCGCACTTCGCGGGCTGACGGCGGCGAACCTCTTCTTCGAGGCGAGCACGCGCACGCGGCTCTCCTTCGAGCTGGCGGAGAAGCGGCTGAGCGCCGACACCGTGAACTTCCAGACGACCGGCTCCAGCGTCTCGAAGGGAGAGACGCTCCGCGATACGGCTCGGAACATCGAGGCGATGGGGATTCATCTGGTGGTGATCCGGCACCAGGCGTCGGGCGCGCCCCACTACCTGGCGCGCATCCTGAACGCCGGAGTGATCAACGCGGGCGACGGAACCCACGAGCACCCGACCCAGGGGCTCCTCGACATCTTCACGATCCGCGAGAAGCTGGGGCGGATCGACGGCCTTCGCGTCGCGATCCTGGGCGACATCATGCACAGCCGAGTCGCGCGGTCGAACATCTGGGGCCTCACCAAGCTGGGCGCCTCGGTGACGATCGCCGGCCCCTGCACGATGATGCCCGCCGAGGTGGAGCGCTTCGGCGTCACGGTCGCGAAGAACGTGGACGAGGCGATCGAAGGCTCCGACGTCGTGAACATCCTCCGGATCCAGCTCGAGCGGCAGCGAGCGGGCCTCTACCCCTCGCTCCGGGAATACGCGCGCGTCCACGGCGTGACCAAGGAGCGACTCCGCCGGGCCAAGCCGAACGTCGTGGTCATGCACCCTGGGCCGATGAACCGCGGCGTCGAGATCGCGCAGGACGTCGCCGACGGCGAGAACTCCGTAATCTTGGAACAGGTGACGAACGGCGTCGCCGTCCGAATGGCCGTGCTCTACCTCCTGGCCGGGCAGCACGCCCCGGCGGAATCGACCACCGAAGCGACCCCGACCGTGGAGACCGTGAAGCGATGAACCGACCGATCCGAATCCGCGGGGGCCGCGTCCTCGACCCCGCTCGCGGCATCGACCGCGTGCAGGACCTCTGGCTGGACCAGGGCCGCGTGGCCGGGCTGGGCGAAGACGCTCCCGCGGCCCTGCGCAATCGCACCGACGTCGAAGTGATCGACGCGACGGGCGCCATCGTCGCGCCCGGCCTCGTGGACATCCACGTCCACCTCCGCGAGCCCGGGCAGGAAGAGAAAGAGACGATCGAAACCGGTACGGCCTCCGCCGCGCGCGGCGGATTCACGACCGTCGCCTGCATGCCGAACACGTCCCCGCCGCTCGACGACCGCCCGCACGTGGAGTTCGTCGTGCGACGGGCCCGCGAGTCGGGCCTCGCGCGCGTGTTGCCGATCGCCGCGGTCACGAAGGGCCAGATGGGCGAGGCGTTGACCGAGATCGAGGACCTGGTCGACGCGGGCGCGGTCGCCTTCAGCGACGACGGGAAGCCGGTCAAGAACGCGGAGATCATGCGCCGCGCGCTCGAGCTGACGCGGCCCTTGGGCGTGCCGATCATCCAGCACGCGGAAGACCCGGACCTCAAGGGCACCGGCGTCATGCACGAGGGCTGGGTTTCGACGCGCCTCGGCCTGAAGGGGATCCCCGACGCGGCCGAGAGCGTCATGGTGGCTCGCGACGCGCTACTCGCGGAGCTGACGGGAGGCCGGGTCCACGTGGCGCACATCAGCGCGGCACGCACGGTGGACATCATTCGAAGGGCCAAGGCGCGCGGCATCCGGATCACCGGCGAAACGACCCCGCACCACCTGATCCTGACCGACGAAGCCGTGTCGGGCTACGACACGAACACGAAGATGAACCCGCCGCTACGCTCCACGCGGGACCGCGAGGCATTGATCGAGGGCGTCGTGGACGGCACGATCGACTGCCTGGCCACGGACCACGCGCCGCACACGGACATCGAGAAGGACAACGACTTCGACGCCGCGCCGTTCGGGATCGTCGGGCTGGAAACCGCGCTCGGCATCTACCTCAAGGCCCTGGTCGACCCGAAGCACCTCTCGCTCTCGGATCTCATCCTCCGGATGACGCGACGGCCGCTCGAGGTCCTCGGGCGGGCCGGCGGCACGCTGGAAGCGGGGTTCGAAGCGGACGTGACGGTCTTCGATCCGGCCCAGCAGTGGACCGTGCGGGCCTCGGATTTCGCGTCGAAGTCGCGAAACACGCCGTTCGACGGGTGGAATCTCTCCGGCCGAATCCTGCTCACGGTGGTCGGCGGGCGCGTGACGTATCGTGCGGAGGCCGAGGCGAGGGTGTCATAGCCGCGCCGGGCGGCGCGTGGTACGATCGAGTGCGCATGCAGACCCCGCTTTGGGGGGCCCTCCGCCCTCGCCTCCTCGCCCTCGTCCTCCTAGCCGCCTTCGTAGCCGGATGCGCCTACTACAATACGTTTTATCTCGCCAAGCGCTACTACAAGGACGGAAAGAAGGCGGAGGAGAAGAGCGTCTCGGACGCGGTCGCGCCCGAAGCGGCTGCGAAGTACGACGCCGTCATCCGGCAGTGCAACAAGATCCTGGTCGATTATCCGAAGAGCAAGTGGGTCGACGACGCGACGTACATGATGGGCGCCGCGATGTACGGGAAGCGGGACTTCTCGGGCGCCATCAAGCGCCTCGACGACCTCATGACCAAGTTTCCGGAGAGCCCGTTCGTTCCGGACGCTCGTCTCGTGCAGGGGCTCGCGTACCTGAAGCGCAAGGACTACGAGGTCGCGGACTCCGTCTTCTACGCGCTCGCGAAGGCGTACCCGAACCACCCGCGGCGGTGGGAGGTCTACTTCAACGCGGGCGAGAGCAAGGCGCTCCAGCGAGACTACGACGCGGCGCTCAAGTGGTATGCGATCGCCCTGGAGGTCGCGAAGGAGCGCCGGGAGCGGTCGGACCCGCTTCGGCGGTCGGGCGACGCGCTGTTCGCCTCGGCGCGGAAGGACAGCGCGGAGGTGGTCTACGCCGCCTGTCTCAAGGTGGAGGACCGGGGGGAGAAGCGCCTCGACGTGGCCTTGAAGCGCGGCGAAGCGCTTCGTGATCTGAAACGGTATCAGCAGGCGCTCGAATTCCTGGAGTACTGGCGGCCGATCGCGGAGACTCAGCAGCGTGAAGGGGAGCTCGCGCTCCGGATCTACGAGTGCATCGGTCTCCTGGGGCGCCACACCGACGCGATCTCGGGTTACCGGAGGCTGATCGAGAAATTTCCACGGACCCCGGTCGCATACGAGGCGCAGTTCCAAATTGGATATCTCTACGAGGCGGCGAAGGGCGACTTGGACCAGGCGGCGAAGGAGTACGACAAACTGAAGACCGAGGCGCCGTCGGAGTTCCAGCGTCAGGCGGCGCGGCGGGGCCAGAATCTCGCGACCCTGCGTGAGTTTCAGGCGACCTTGAACGCGGATACGACGCAGGCGCGCGCACGCGCCGCGTTTCGGCTGGCCGAACTCTACTATTTCGAGATGGGGCGGCGCGACTCGGCGATCACGCAATATCGCACGGTCGAAGCGGAATTCCCCGCGAGCGCGTATGCTCCCAAATCGGCGTACGCGCGCCTCTGGATCACCGCCTACGACCGGAACGATACGCTGGGGACACAGAGCTTGACCGACTCGATCACGCAGAAGTATCGAGGCACGCGATTCGCCGAATCGGCACTCTATCTTTGGAAGCGATGGAGCCGGCGCACCGACGAGCGGACGGCGCTCTTCGATTCGCTCCTCGCCAACCCGGACACGTCCGCGGCCTCGCGGTTCGCGGAAGAGCCGGAGCCTCCGACGGAATCCTTACGGGCTCCCGCCGACACGGTGGGCGTCATGGCAGCCGAGGAAATGAGGCGACTCGAGGCTGCAGCGGCCGCGGTGCGCGCGAGGCATCGCGCACAGCGGATGGGTCTCCAGGGCGCGGGCGCCGATTCCCTCGGCGCGCGCGCGGACTCCCTCGGCGCTCCGACCGACTCGACGCGCGCCGCCGGCGCCGACACGACGAAGACTGCGGTGCCGCCGCCACCGCCGCCCCGTCCGCC
>DATEND010000388.1:0-3553 GCA_035275245.1 Candidatus Eiseniibacteriota bacterium | reverse complement strand
GAAGGGCTCCTCCGGATGCTGAAACACGAGGCTTCGGGAAAACGAGGGCGCGCGCGATAGGGAAGGAGGCGCGGATCGTGTCGCGCCGTGCGGCACGGGGGCGGCTTGTCCGGTAGGCATCGCGTCGTGTAGCATGAGGGCGTGGCGATTCGCCGAGCGATCGCGGTCGGGGCGTAGCGCAGCCCGGTAGCGCACCTCCTTGGGGTGGAGGTGGTCGCAGGTTCAAATCCTGTCGCCCCGACCATGACGGAGGTAGAATCGAGATGACCGCCCCGGCGCGTTCGGCCGGGGCGTCTTCGTTCCCGACGGCATCCGTCCACCAAGAAGGGATCCCGCGTCTCCCGTGACCGAACTCGGATACCACGCCGCAGCGATGGCCGCACGTCGCCTGCCACCCTGGCTGAGCGATCCGATCACCGCTTGCATTGCCGACCTCTACGTCGCGACGCATCCGTCGCGAGCGCGTGACGTGAGCCGGCGGCTCAAGCACGTGTGGGAGGAGACGAGGTCGCCCGGCTGCCCTCCGAGTGCCCGAGAGACCTACCGCGCGTTCGCCGGAGCGGTCCGCGATTTCCTCGCGTCCTCCGGCGCGACCGGAGCGCCGCGCCCTCGGGTGCGCCTCGAGGGCGACGGAGCCCGGCATCTGGAGGCGGCGCGCGCGTCGGGCGTGTCTACCATCGTCGTGAGCGGGCACTTCGGCCCGTGGGAAGTCGCGCTCCAGTGGCTCGCGCGCGAGGTGGGGCCGGTCGACGCGCTCGCGGCGCCTCATCGATGGAGCGCGGTCGAGCGGTTCTTTCGGGCGCACCGCGAGGCCCATGGAGTGCGGACGCTGAACGGGGGCCGCCCCCTCGCCGAAGCGATCGAGCATTTGCGGACCGGGGGATGGGTCGCCGTCCTCGCGGACCGGACTCGTCGGGCACGCGGCACGGCTCTGCGACCGAACGACGGCGCGCTCATCGTCATCGATCCGACGCCGCTCCTGCTCGCGCGCCGTACGCGCGCGCAAGTGTTGGCCGGCGTCGCGTGGCGCGAGGCGGACGGCGGCGTGGCCGTGCGGTTTCACGCTCCGTTCCTGGTGACGCCGGATCGCGGCGGTCTCGATCCCGGTCAGGCGGAGCGGACGCTGCAGCGCTTCTTCGACGCGCACGTGCGAGCCCATCCGACGCAGTGGTTCGACTGGAACCGGTGAACCGCCTCTACGCCGTGATTCCGGCCAAGGACGCGGAGGGAACGATCGCGACGGTCGTCCGGGGTCTTCGGACCGTGCTGCCCGAGATGACGATCCTGGTCGTGGACGATGGATCGTCGGACGCGACCGGGGCTCGCGCACAGGAAGCGGGCGCGATCGTGGTTCGCCACCCGGTGAATCAGGGGAAGGGAGCCGCGCTCCAGACCGGATTCGACGAGGCCGTGCGGCGGGGCGCCGACGCGGTGCTCGCGCTCGACGCCGACGGACAGCACGATCCGGCTTCGGCGCCCGGGCTCGTACGGGCGCTCGCGAACGCGGACGTGGTGATCGGCACGCGGAATCACGATCGGACCGGCATGCCGTGGCTTCGGCGGAAGACGAACGACGTCACGTCGTGGTGGGTCTCCCGGCTCGCCGGCGTTCCGATCGAGGACTCGCAGTCGGGGTACCGCGCGCTCCGCGCCGAAGCGCTTCGCGTCGTCCGGCCGGAGAGCCGCCGCTTCGACTACGAGTCGGAGTTCTTGATCGGGGCGGCGCGCGCCGGGTTTCGGATCGGCTCGGCGCCGATCCCCACGCTCTACAACGCCCCCGGAAGCCACATCCATCCGTTCCGCGATACGGTTCGCTTCATTCGCCTCGTCCTGCGCCATCTGATCCGGCGCCCCATGACGAAGCCCATCCCCGCGAAACCGAAGACCGAGCCATGAACGAGCCGGGGGCGCCGCACATCCAGATCCTCGCGAGCAACGACGATGGGATCCACGCCGAGGGTCTCCGCGCGTTGGTCGCGGCGCTAAAGCCGCTCGGGAACGTGACCGTGGTCGCGCCCGATCGGGAGCAGAGCGCGACCAGCCATTCGCTCACGCTTCATCGGCCGCTTCGCGTGCGAAACATCGGCGAAGGCATCCTGAGCGTCGACGGAACACCCACCGACTGCGTCCTCCTCGGCGTGCACGGCTTTCTGAAGCAGCCGCCCGCGCTCGTCGTTTCCGGCATCAACCACGGCCCGAACATGGGGAACGACGTGCTCTACTCGGGCACGGTCGCGGCGGCGAGCGAGGGAGCGTTCCTCGGAATTCCGTCGATCGCCTTCTCGCTCGCGAGCTGGGACTCGAAGGACTTCTCGGCGGCGGGGCGCGTGGCCCACGATCTCGTGAAGCGGCTCCTCGACCGCGGCGGCATTCCGCGCGGCATGTGTCTCAACGTGAACATTCCCGCGCTCCCCTTCGAGCGACTGCGGGGCACCAAGGTCGCGCGGCTGGGGAAGCGCGTCTTTCGCGACGTGATCGTGGAAAAGCAAGATCCGCGCGGGAAGACGTACTATTGGATCGGAGGCGAGGATCCGACGTGGGAGCAGGACGAGGCGAGCGACTTCCACGCCGTTTCGGAAGGATACGTGTCGGTGACGCCCCTCACCTTCGAGCTCACCGATTACAAGGGGATCGTCGAGCTGGAAGCGATGGGGATGTCGATCATCCATGAACCGTGACGAGCAGTCGGTGGCGCGCCGACGGATGGTGGCGCAGCAACTCCGTGATCGCGGCATCCACGACCCGCACGTGCTTCGAATCATGGAGGCGATCCCGCGCCATCTGTTCGTGGACCCAGCGCTCGACGTGAAGGCGTATTCCGATTCGGCGCTCCCGATCGGGGCGTCGCAAACCATCTCGCAGCCCTACATCGTAGCCTTGATGTCGCAGGCCCTCGACCTGACCGGCGAGGAGAAGGTGCTCGAGATCGGCACCGGATCCGGCTACCAGACCGCCATCCTGGCCGAGCTTGCCGACCGCGTCTTCACGGTGGAGCGCATTCGAGCGATCGGCAACGCGGCCCGCGAGCGGTTGACCGCGATGGGGTACGCGAACATCGTCTTTCGGATCGCCGACGGCACCGTGGGGTGGCGCGAGATGGGACCCTACGATCGCATCGTCATCACCGCGGGCGCGCCGCGCGTCCCGGTGTTCCTCGACGACCAACTTCGCCCGGGCGGAGTCGCCGTCGTTCCGGTCGGCCCCCCAAGGAGCCAGTCGCTCGTCAAAGTGACGAGGACCGAACAGGGGCTCGAGGAGCGGATCCTCTGCGATTGCGCGTTCGTCCCACTCATCGGAAAGGACGGCTGGGCGGGGCAGGAGTCGCATTGACCGAAGCTTCGGCTGCTGTTAGACTTGCGGTTTACGGGATGTCACGGAGTGAGGTCTTAGTGTGTCGGAAATCGATCGATCGGGGCGTGGCTCAGCCTGGTAGAGCACCTGGTTCGGGACCAGGGGGTCGGAGGTTCAAATCCTCTCGCCCGGATTTTTTTTCGAGCGGCCGTTGGGGCCGCGCGGGCCGACGCGGCCCGAGAAGCGACGTTTCGTGACGCCG
>DATEND010000387.1:0-5949 GCA_035275245.1 Candidatus Eiseniibacteriota bacterium | reverse complement strand
CGTCGCGCGCCATCCCCTCGAGGTGCGCCGGAAGATCAACCTCGTCTCGGGCGGCGATTCCTCCGGGTACGGCATCCTCACCGTGCGGGAGACGCTCCACCTCTTCGCCCGCTTCTACGGCGTCCCCGGAGACGAGGCGCGCCGCCGCGCGTCCGCGCTCATGGAAATGACCCGCCTGAGCGAGAAGGCGGACACGCGCCTCTCGAGCCTCTCCACCGGGATGAAGCAGAAGCTCAACTTCGCGCGCGGGTTCATGAGCGACCCCGAGATCATCTTCCTCGACGAGCCCACGCTGGGGCTCGACGTCGAGGCGGCGCGGGACATCCGGGCGTTCATCGCCGGCTGGGTCCGCGAGCGCCCGGAGCGGACGGTGCTCCTGACGACGCACTACATGGTCGAGGCGGACGAGCTCTGCGGGCGCGTGGCCTTCATCGATCGCGGGCGGATCCTCGCGCTCGATTCGCCGCACGCCCTGAAGCGCATCGTCCCGTCCGAGCCGCTCTTCGAGCTCCAGGTCGGAGCGGGCGCGACCGGGTTCGAGCTTCTTCGCGAGATCGGCGGCATTCGCTCGCTCGCCCATCACACGCACCCGGGAACCGGAGCGATCGAGCTGCGCGTGATCGTGGACGAGGACCAAACCATCGGGGAGGTGCTGGGCCGGTTGAAGTCGCTCGGGCATCCCGTCCTGCACCTCCGCAAGATGGAGCCCACGCTCGAAACGGTGTTCATCCACGTGGTCGGCCGCGGCCTCTCCGACGAGGAGCCGGTAGGCGCCGAGGCGCCCGCGGAACGATGAGCCGGGAGCCGGACCTGAGTCTCGGGGCGGTCGTGCGCATGAATCTGGGGGCGGTGCTGGCCCGGGCGCGCGTGCGCGTCGTCGCGTCCTGGCGGGAGACCTCGTGGGTGATCGGGGAGACGGTGTTTCCGTTTCTCACGATGGCGGCCTTCGTGCTGGTCTACCGCGGCCTCAAGGCGCCCCCGATGTACGAGGCGTTCGTGGTCCTGGGCGGCGCCATGATCGCCTACTGGAACAACGTCCTCTGGAGCATGGCGAGCCAATTCTTCTGGGAGAAGGAGCAAGGCCAGCTCCAGCTCTACCTGATCACACCGGTGTCGCGCATGAGCATCCTCCTCGGAATGGCCCTCGGCGGGATGGCGATGACGACCTCGCGCGCCATCGCGATCCTGACGGGCGGCACGCTCCTCTTCCACGTTCCGATCCCGCTCGATCGGGCGCTCCCGGCGTTCGGGCTCTTCCTCCTCACGCTCGCCGCCGTCTATGCGCTGGGGATGATCCTGAGCAGCCTCTTTCTCCTCTGGGGGCGCGAGGCGTGGCACACGGCGACGCTCTTTCAGGAGCCGATCTACCTGGCGTCGGGATTCTATTTCCCGGTCCGGGAGCTGGGGCCATTAGCCGGCGGGCTCGCGGCGCTGCTCCCGATCACGCTCGGCCTCGACGGCATTCGCCAGATCCTCTACGGCGAGGCGGCGCACGGGTTCGTGCCGCTCCAGTGGATCCCGCCGATCCAGGTGGGGCTCCTGGTCCTCTTTCTCTACCTGGCGCATCGGGCGCTCGCGACGATGGAACGGCTGGGGAAGGAGGAGGGGCGGCTCACGCTCCGCGGCGCATGAGGCGCACGCTGGAGGTGATCCGGGCCTCGTCGTGGCTCGGCTGGCAGATCGAGGCGAATTGGGCGGACCCGTTCCTCTTCGTGGTGTACTCGATCGCCAAGCCGCTCTCGACGACGCTGATCCTCTTCTTCATGGTGCGCGTCATCGCGCAAGGGCACGCCACGGCCGAAGCGTTTCTCTTCCTCTTCATCGGAAACACGTTCTTTCTCTACGTGACCGAGGTCCTGATCGGCATCTCGTGGGCGGTGTTCCGGGATCGCGAGGACTTCGAGACGCTGAAGTACATCTACACGGCGCCCATCCGGCTCCTCCCATACCTCTTGGGCCGGGCGTTCACGAAGGTCGTCACGTCCACGATCGGGGTGGCGGTGGCGCTCCTCTTCGGGCGATTCGTGCTCGGACTCCCGATCGGCGGCGACGCGCTCTCGTGGGCGCGGCTGGCCGGCGCGGTCGCGCTGGGTTTGGTGTCGGTCGCCTGGCTCGGCGTGGCGCTCGCCGGCGCCTCGATCATCGTGGCGCGGCATAGCATGAACCTGAACGAGGGCCTTGCCGGCGCGTTCTACCTGCTCTGCGGCGCGGTCTTCCCGCTCGAGGTGCTTCCGGCGTGGACGCTGCCGCTATCGCTCGCGCTGCCGTTCACGTACTGGCTGGAGCTGATCCGGCGCACGCTGACGGGGCACTCGTACGCGGCCCCGCTGAACGGGCAGAGCGACGCCATGCTCTGGGGAATCCTCGCGATCTCGACGGTGGGGCTGGCGGCGGCCTCGATGGCGTGGTTCGCGTGGTGCGAGCGGAAGGCTCGCGCCGACGGGCTCATCGATTGGAAAACGAATTACTGATTCAGCGCGCGGGGGCGGGGATGCGGCCCCGGCGGCGGAACGCCTTCCCGAGCACGACGTTGATCGGGTGGCTTCGCGGCAGGACCGGGAGGACCGGCGCCCGGCGGTGGCCCAGCTTCCTCAGGGCGTCCTGCGCCGGCTCGTAATTGGGGTTCCAGGAGAGCGCCTGGTTATAGGCCTTGATCGCGTCGGATTTCCGTCCGGCCAACGAGAAGACTTCGGCAAGGTTTTGGTAGTGTTCGGGGCGATGGTACTCGGCCTCGATGGAGCGCCGGCAGAGCTGCTCGGCGTCGGCGTATTTCCGCTGCGCGTGGGCCGTGGCGAGCCCCAGGTAGCTCAGGTACCCCTTGGCGCCGGGTTCGAGAACGACGGCCTCCTGAAAGTGCTGTAATGCGTCCAGGTAACGGCAGGCGTACAGCATCCGAACGCCGGTCATGAAGTGCTCGTGGCCAATGGCGCCAACCTGCGCCAACTGCTTTTGCCTGCGTTCCCGTGCGGTAGCCATCGTCGGTTCCTCCTAAAAAGCGACACGGCGAAAACAAGGCAAGGCGCGTGCCGGCGCGCCGATAGCCGCCTCGAATCGCACGCACGCTCTGAACTCCTTCCCGCACAGAGCATTACTGGGCGCCGATTCGGTCCGAATCTGAAGGCGAAACGCACGAAATCCGCCGGAATCTCCTAAAAACAACGAACTTGCCATGCCTGGATTGCGTCCTGTATGTTTGGTGCTCGGGGACCCAGGGCATTCACCCCGAGGAATAGGATCGTGCAGGACATGACGTCCGCCTCAATCGCCGCGCCGAGTACGGGCACCGCTGTCGTCGCCCACCTCCGAGACACCCTCTTCATACCCGAGCTTCGCGGTAGGAAAAAAGTCTCCGTGCTCGAGGAATTGGTCGCCGCGCTCGCCACGGCGGGCATCACGCGGCACCCCGAGGCGGTCGTCGACGCGCTTCGTCGACGCGAGAGCCTGGGAAGCACGGGCATCGGAAAGGGGATCGCCGTCCCGCATGGGCGCTCGACCCTCGTCACCGAACGGGCGCTCCTCGTGGCGCGGTCCCAGAAGGGCATCGACTTCGAATCCTCGGACGGCCTTCCGGTGCACCTCTGCTTCCTGATCGTGGCGCCACCGCTGGAGCGGGACCCAATCTACCTCAAGCTCGTGTCGGAAATCGTTCGCGGCGTGCGGCTTGCCAAGACGCGCCAGCGCCTCCTGGAGGCGCCCGACTTCGGCACCGTTCGAGACCTTCTCGTGGAGGCAATCCAGGTATGACGGACCAACTCGCGGAGTTGATCGAGCTTCAGGACATCGACGTGCTGCTGCGCGAGGTGCGGGATCCAGAAATGTCGCTCCACGAGGAACGGCTCGGCTTCGCGGTCGACAACGTCGAGACCCTCGAACGGGCCCGGAAGCGCCTGGCCGCCCGCATCGACGAGCGCCTCCTCCAGACCTACGAACGAATGAGCCGCCGGCACGTCCGGGTCGTGGTTCCGGTGGAGCGGAGCATATGCAGCGGCTGTCGCATGAGCCTTCCGACCTCGGCCGGGAGGGGGACGACCACCGCTTCTGGAACTCTTGAAAATTGTGAGAATTGCGGCAGAATCCTCTTCCGTCGCTAGAAGTTTTTCCCCGCGATTTCGCCGCCTGATTCCGGTATAATTACCGGACAATGTCACGACATCTCGCACTGCTTTCCGGCGTTCTCGCCTTGGTCGCCGTCGCATTCCTTCTGTTCGCCGGATCCCCGGCCCGCGCCCAGACCGCCCTTGTCGGGCCGACCGACATCCTGCTCGTCGACGCGGACTCGGTGTTGTTCGTCCGGACGGTCGAGTGGCTTTCGCTCAAGACGCGCCACCAGGAAAAACTCCTCCTGACCTCGCTTCGGATGCGGTACTGGCGCGATCACATTCCGTCGGACATGCGGATGGTGTTCGACGCGCTCGGCTATCCGACCGGACGCGTTCTCACGACGCCCGTAGGACACACAGAGGAGTGGTGGTACTACGGTCAGCTTCGGCCGCCGCTTCGATTCCGCGATGGGATTCTCCTCGACGTCGACGAGTTCGACGCGCTTCGCACCCCGTAACCCGTAACAGTTTCCACACTTCTCGAACGCCCTCCGGCAGACTATGCTCGTTGCGGGAGGCAACTTCGGATTTGGCGAGCACAACTTCGACAGGAACGGGATCCAATACCGACGCCGCGTGGCGCCGCGCTATGTGCGTGGCGCTATTCCTCCTCGCGGGGTTGACCGCATCGGCCGCCCCGCGATTCCCGTTTTGGGCGCCGGCGTTCGCGGCCGCTGCTCCGGGAGCCGCGACCCGGGTCGGGCAGGCGGGGCAGCTTCCCGACGATCAGCCCGTGGACGCCCCTGACGACGAGGACGATGAGGACGACGACATTCCGGTCTTCGAAGATGACCCGCAGCCGGCGCCCGTGGATTCCACGTCGGTGCCCGGCTCGTCCACCGGCGCGCGCCCAGATTCCGCGGCGATGCTGCCGGTGACGCCGCAGTCGGCCGAACCCGAGACGCTTCGGTACGTCCCGCCAGGGGAGCGGCCCCCGGCATCAGCGACCGGCGCGAAGCGCGCGAGCGACGAGCCGCTGCCGCCCGTGAAGAAACCGAAGCAAGGCATTTTCGGAATCCCGCCGATCTTCCTCATTCTGGGACTCACCGCCGCGCACGTCTTCGTGGTCAAGGCGGTGACCGACTAGTGCCGCCGACCCGGTCCTCCTCCGATCGGCAGCCGCGGGGCTCGCTTCGCATCCGCTGGCAGCCGTCGGATTTTCATCTGCGCAACCTCGCCGACGAGGTGATCCGCCGCTCGGTGCACGAGCTGGGGCTCGACGCCGTGTTGCTCGACGTCCGCGTCGACGTGGACCTCACGAATCGGGACGACCATGCCTACATCGAATGGAACACGCATGACCACCGCGCGGCGCGGCTCTCGTTCGCGGTGGGGAATTTCGTAACGCGCGAGCGGCGCCGGGCGTGGGCGCGCACGTGGGGACGGCGCGCGGGCCCGCCCCCGATCGCGCCGCGGCAATTCTCCCGCCGCTCGTTCGCGGAGGCTTGCCTGCACGAGTTATATCACCTAAAGGACGATCACGATTCGGGCGTCGACCTGACCGACGCGCCGGTCGGCGAGCGCGAGGCCTTGAACGAACTCTGGAACGTCTGGATCGACGGACGGCTGAATCGCCGCGGCTTGCCGGCCATGACTCGAGGCGAGCGCCGGCGCGTCTACGCGCGCACGCTCGCGTGCATGCCCGGCTATCGCGCGCGGGGAGAGCGAATCTTCCAGGCGCTCTGGAATGCCGACCACCTTGGCCCGCGGGAGCTTCGCGCGTACCTCGCCGAATTGCAGCGCTTCCCGGCGGCCGTCCGGCTCCGACGCGGATGAAGGAAGAGACCGCGATCCCGGGGATGACGCTCACCGAGGAAGAGAAGCTCCGCTTTCTCGTGCGCGCCTCGCG
>DATEND010000386.1:0-2948 GCA_035275245.1 Candidatus Eiseniibacteriota bacterium | reverse complement strand
TGGCAGTTCATTTTTACGCCGGTGTCGTTGGCCGAATCCGGCGTCGTCGACATGTATCTCTACCGGATTCAGCTCGGCGCCTTAGGCGCGCACGCGTCGTGGACGCAGGGCGTTGCGTTCGGCGGGATTGTCGGCTCGCCGGGCACCGCCGACTCCACGATCACCATCGCGGCGCACGTGACGAAAGACTGCTGGGGCTCGATCGACGGAAACACCTACTGCTGGAACCCACTGCCTGTGTTCGGCGGGATCGCCTCCTTCTCGAGCCAGGGACCTCGGCGCGACGGAGCCCAGAAGCCCGATCTGTCGGCACCCGGATTCGGCGTGGCATCCGCGAAGTCGACGCTCTATCCCGCGCCGATTCAGCTGATCGTCCCCGACGGCGTTCACTACGTGGAGGCCGGAACGAGCATGTCCGCGCCGCACGTGACGGGCGCGGTGTCTCTCTTGCAAGCGCAGGTGGCGTGGCAGGCCGCGGGGCCCGCGGCGATCAAGCAGCGGCTGACGTCGACCGCGCGCGCCGACGCGAACACCGGCGTCACGCCGAACGCGGTCTGGGGATTCGGCAAGCTCGACGTCCAAGCTGCGACGGCGCCGCCCATGATCGTGAACGTGCTCCATCCCCCAAAGGGATCCCAGATTCCTCCGGGCAAGCCCGACTCGATCCAGGTGGTATTGGCCGGTGGGAGCGCCGACTCGGTCACGTTCTCGCTGTCGACCAACGGCGGAAGCGGCTATGGCATACCGCTCGGAACGCTCTACGCCGTGTCGCCAGGCCCGCCGCGAACGCTGGCGTGGTCCGTGGAGCACTCGATGGTCACGTTCCAAGCAAAAGTCCGCGCGACGGCCTATACCGGACCAACCACGGTCACGGGCTTCTCGGACAGCCTCTTCCTGATCCAGTTGACCACCGCGGTCGAATCCGAGGAGGTTTCCGCCGCGCCGACGTTCCGGCTAAGCGCCAACGCTCCGAATCCGTTCAATCCCGTCACGGTGATACCGTTCCAGCTGCCGACGCGCGGGCGTGCCACCCTTCGCGTCTACTCGATCCACGGCGCGCTCGTTCGAACCCTGGTGGACGGCGTCCTAGCGCAGGGCCCCCACAAGGCGAATTGGGACGGCCGGGACGACCGGGGCGTCGCGCTGGCCTCCGGGGTCTATGCCTACGAGCTGATCCAAGGAGAAAAGCGCCTGAGCCGCAAGATGAGCCTCCTGAAATAGTGGCCCTGGCGCTGGGAACGGCCCAACCCGAGGCCCCGAAAACCCATCTAACCCATTGATGACGCGGCATGCGCCGGTGAGCGGCCCTATCCCCCTCCTCCGGAACTTCCTTTCGATCCGTGGTTTCCCGATTCTCGCCCCCCGGCGCGTGCCGGCGGCGGCGGTCTTGGTCCTGGCGCTTTGCCTCTTCTCCCCGCTCACGGCCGAGGCCGGCGAATCGGCGTCGCTCTCGCCCAAGCAGTGGCGGGAGGACCTCAAGTTCACCCTCCAGAAGCTCAAGGACATTCATCCCTCGCTCTATCGCCGGGTGAAGGCCGACTCGCTCGAAGCCGCCGCCAAGGACCTGAACCGGATCATCCCCGAGTTGAACGACGACCAGGTCGCCGTCGGCCTCATGCGGCTCGTTTCAATGATTCAGGATGGCCAGACCATGATCGTGCCGGCCGAGGCCAGATCCGGGGGCGCCTTCTTTCCGATTCGCTTCCAGCACTTCTCGGACGGTTTGTTCATCACCGAGGCGCCGAAGGAGCACGCGGAGCTCGCCGGCGCGAAAGTGCTCCAGATCGGGGGCGTCGCCGCCGAGGTCGCGTTCGACCGCGTCTCGGGGCTTTTGTCCTACGACAACGCGTTCACGCGGCTCGAACGCGGTCCCGCGGCGCTCGTCACGCCGTCCATCGCGCACGGCGCCGGCCTCGCGCGTACGCGCGACTCGCTCGAGGTGACGGTCCAGACGCACGCGGGTGGCCGAAAGACGGTGCGGCTTGCGGCTGTCTCCGACGAATCGGGGCCCGAGTGGTTGTGGAAGGAGGAGGGGCTCCCCGTCGCGGAAAGCGTCACCGCGGTCGACCACGTCTCCGAGTTCCCGGTGTCGCGACGCCGCGATAAAAGCTATTGGTACGCGTATCTCCCCGACCAGAGAATCCTCTACGTCCAGTTCAACGCCGTGCAGAACGACAAAGAAGAGCCGTTCGAGCGGTTCTGCGCCCGGATGTGGGAGGAAGTGGACCGGCGGCGGGTCGCCAAGGTGATCCTCGACGTCCGGAACAACGAAGGCGGGATGAACCGGATGCTGAACCCGCTGCTCCACGGCTTCATCAAGCGCGACGAGATCAACCGTCGCGGCCGATTCCTGATGCTCACGGGGCGCGGCACGAACGGCTCCGCGGTGGACTGCCAGGCCTTCCTGGAGGAGCACACGAACGTGCTCTTCGTCGGCGAGCCGTCCGGCGCGTCGCCGAATCACGCGGGCGATCCGGTTCGGTACGTCCTTCCCCAGAGCGGGCTCCCGCTTCAGGTATCGAAGTACTTCTGGACGAATTCCATGCCCTGGGACCGGCGATCGACGATCCAGCCGCACGTGCCGGTGTCGGTGTCCTCGAAGGACTACTTCGCCGGCAAGGACCCGGTGTTCGAGGCCGCCGTCGCGCTCGAGGACTACAAGTCGCTCCCCGACCGCCTCCGCGCGGCCGCGAGCGAGGGCGTGGCCAAGGCTCGCGCCGCCTACCGCGACTATCGGAAGCTCTTCCCGGAGGAGTTCGGCGAGACGGCGGAGCGCGACATCAATTACCTCGGCTACACGCTCCTGAGCGAGGATCAAATCGACGCGGCGATCGTGGTATTCCGGCTGAACACGGAACTCTTTCCCGAGTCCTGGAACGTCTGGGACAGCTTGGGCGAGGGCTTGATGCGGAAGGGCGACAAGGCGGGCGCGATCGCGAACTACGAAA
>DATEND010000385.1:0-4913 GCA_035275245.1 Candidatus Eiseniibacteriota bacterium | reverse complement strand
GCTGCCCGACGTTCCGGTGGTCGAGCGTGAACGGCGCCGCCTTGACGGCCCGGGATACTTGTAAAACCCCGACGGTTCGATTCTCGATCGCGATCGGAAGGACCAGCACGGATCCCACGTCCGCGTGCGTCGCGAAAAAGGCCTCGAACCGCGCCCCTTTGTCCTTCGCGCTCATGAGGATCGGTTCGCGATGCCGCGCCGACCAACCGACCGCACCGTCGCCCAGCGCCACGTCGGGCTCCGGCTCCCGCGGCGTCAGGCCGAACGAAGAGCGGCAGGAAAGCATCTTCGTGTCCGAGTCGTAGAGGAAGAGCGACACGTCGTGCGAGTGGAGCGTCGAGGCGACGCGCCGGACCGTGATCTCGAGAATCGTCTCGAGCGGCATCTCCATGTGCAGGTTGTTTCCGAGCTGGAAGAGCGACGTGAGCTCCGCGAGGCGGCCGCGCGACTGCTCGAGCTCCATTTGGTCATGCATCATCTTCTGCCGGACCTCGTTGATCTCTCGCTGTTGGTGGACCATGTAGAGGCAGAAGAGGGACGTCAGCCCGACGAGGCCGACCAGGAGCATCCAGCCGCCGCCGACGGGCAGGTGGTCCCCCAAGAAGCCGGAGCGGACCAGCGCCACGTAGAGGGAGGGAATGGTCGCGCTGAAGGCGAGTATGATGAGGATCGCCAGACCCAGAATGCCCCAGGTCCGCCGGTCGAACTGAATCTGCGTATCCCGCGCGCGGTCCGGATTCGTCGCCACGATGACGGCTCCCCCTCGAAGTGAACGGCCGTGTTTGCCCCGAGGATTCATCGGCCGAAAGACGCCGAATCTGGAGCCCAACTTGGGCCCCACGATCCCCCCTTTCCCTTTGGGGACTTGGCGGTTAGAGTGACGGACCGATGAGCGTCCTCCGCAGCCACGTCAAGACGTCGTCCGAGGAATTCCAGCGCAACCGCAAGCACCACGAGGGCTTGGCGGCGGACTTAAGACGCCGCCTCGAAGCCGCGGGAAAAGGCGGCTCCGACCAAGCGGTGGCGCTCCACCGCGGCCGCGGGAAGCTCCTGGCTCGCGAGCGGATCGAGCGCCTCCTCGATCCCGACACGCCCTTCCTCGAGCTCTCCGCCCTGGCCGCCGGGGGCATGTACGGCGACGAAGTGCCCTCCGCGGGGATCGTGACCGGCGTCGGCCGGATCTCCGGGCGGGAATGCGTGATCGTCGCGAACGACGCCACCGTGAAGGGCGGCACCTACTATCCGATCACCATCAAGAAGCACATCCGTGCCCAGGAGATCGCCCTCGAGAATCGAATGCCGGCGATCTACCTGGTGGATTCCGGCGGCGTGTTCCTTCCGCTCCAGGCGGAGGTCTTCCCGGACAAGGAGCACTTCGGGCGGATTTTCTACAACCAGGCGGTAATGTCGGCGGAAGGGATCCCGCAAGTCGCGGCGGTGCTCGGCATGTGCACCGCGGGCGGCGCCTACGTTCCCGCCATGTCCGACGAGAACGTCATCGTGCGCGGCACCGGCACGATCTACTTGGCCGGGCCGCCGCTCGTGAAGGCCGCCACCGGCGAGGAGGTCACGCCGGAGGAATTGGGCGGGGCCGAAGTGCACTCGCGGGTCAGCGGCGTCACCGACCACATGGCGGCCGGCGAAGAGGAAGCGCTCCACCTGGTGCGCGACATCGTGGAGCGCCTCGGCACCGTGAAGCGGGTCGACCTTGATCTCGCCGAGCCCGAGGACCCGCTCTACGCGGCGGAGGAACTCTATGGCGTGATCCCGCCCGACAGCCGGCACCCGTACGACGTCCGCGAAATCCTGGCGCGCCTTCTCGACGGGAGCCGCTTCCACGAGTTCAAGCCGGAGTACGGAACCACGCTCGTCACGGGCTTCGGCCGGTGGATGGGTTACCCGGTCGGGATCGTGGCCAACAACGGGGTGCTCTTCTCCGAGAGCGCCTTGAAGGGCGCGCACTTCGTGCAGCTCTGCTCCCAGCGGCGAATCCCGCTCGTGTTTCTTCAGAACATCACCGGCTTCATGGTGGGGAAGCGCTACGAGTCGGGCGGCATCGCCAAGGACGGCGCCAAGATGGTGCAGGCCGTGGCGACCGCGCTGGTGCCGCGCCTCACGGTGCTGATCGGCGCGTCGCACGGCGCCGGCAACTACGCGATGTGCGGCCGCGGCTACCGGCCGCGCTTTCTCTTCGCGTGGCCCAACTCGCGCATCTCGGTCATGGGCGCCGAGCAGGCCGCGTCCGTTCTGGTGCAGGTGAAGCGGGACCAACTGGCCCGCGAGGGGAAGGAGCTTTCGCACGACGAGGCCGCGGCGATCGCCACGCCCGTGCTCGAGAAGTACGAGCGGGAAGGGAGTCCCTATTTCGCCACCGCGGAGCTCTGGGACGACGGCGTGATCGACCCGGCGTCGACGCGCGCCGCGATCGGCCTGGCCCTCTCCGCGTCCCTCAACGCGCCCATCACGCGCGGCTTGGCACCGGTTTTTCGGATGTGAGCGCCCCGCCCGCCATGACCCCTTTCACGCGCCTTCGCTTCGAGTCCGAGGCACCCGTCGCGCGGATCACGCTCGCCCGTCCGGAAGTGCGCAACGCGTTCGACGACGTGCTGATCGCCGAGCTGACGTCGGTTCTGGATACGGTCCGGTCCGGATTCGAGGCGGCGCCGGAGACGGCGCCCCGGGCCCTCGTCCTGACGGGGGAGGGAGCCGCGTTCTGCGCCGGCGCGGACATGAACTGGATGCGACGGAGCGTCGCGTTCACGCGCGAGGAGAACGAAGCCGACGCGCGACGCTTCGCGTCGATGATGCGCTCGCTCGACGAGCTCCCGATTCCGACGATCGCGCGCGTGAACGGCGCCTGCCTGGGCGGCGGCATGGGGCTCATCGCGTGCTGCGATCTCGTCGTGGCCGCGGCCGGCGCGGACTTCGGATTCACCGAGGTGCGCCTGGGAATCGCCCCCGCGGTGATCTCGACGTTCGTGCTCCCCAAGGTCGGCGCCGCCGAAGCCCGCCGCTACTTCCTGACGGGCGAGATCTTCAAGGCCGACGAGGCGCACGTGATCGGCCTCGTGAACGAGGTGGTGGCCTTGGACGCGCTCGACCAGGCCGTGGACCGGTTGATCGAAGCCATTTCCGGAAACGGACCGCGGGCGGTCGCGGCGGCGAAGCGCCTGATCCGCGAGGGGCTTTCGCGCACGCGCGACGAATCGATCGAGCACACCGTGAAGGCGATCGCGGAGCTTCGCGCGTCGCCCGAGGGCCAGGAGGGGCTCGGGGCTTTTCTAGAGAAGCGCCGCCCGGCCTGGAAGCGGTGAGCGGGAGCCGGCCGCAGTGAGCGCCGCCCGGGCCGACCTGGCGAAGCCGGCCGCGACCATCCCTCGAACGTTTCGAAAGGTGCTCGTCGCGAACCGCGGCGAGATCGCGATCCGCGTCTGCCGGACGCTCAAGTCGATGTCCATCCCCTCGGTCGCGGTCTACTCCGACGCCGACCGCGGCTCGCCGCACGTTCGCGCCGCCGGCGAGGCGGTGCGCATCGGACCGCCCGCACCCGCCAACTCCTACCTCAGCGTGAGCGCGATCCTCGAAGCCGCGCGCGCGACAGGCGCCGATGCGATCCATCCCGGCTACGGATTCCTCTCGCAAAGCGCCGCGTTCGCACGCGCCTGCGGCGAAGCCGGCGTCGCGTTCATCGGCCCGTCGCCCGAAGCCATGGAGCGCCTCGGCGACAAGGAGTCCTCGCGACGCGCCGCGGTGCGCTGCGGCGTTCCGGTGATTCCCGGCGCCGAGGACGTGCCGGACGCGGCCCGCGCGCTGGCGGAGGCGAATCGGATCGGATTCCCGGTGCTCCTCAAGGCCGCGGGCGGCGGAGGGGGTCGGGGCATGCGCCGCGTCGCATCGGCAGAAGCGCTCGCCGAGCACTTCGAGAGCGCGCGCCGCGAAGCGCTGGCTGCCTTCGGAAACGGCCGCATCTTCGTCGAGAAGCTGGTCCACCCCGCGCGTCACGTCGAGATCCAGATTCTGGGCGACGGCCGGGACGCGGTTGCGATCGGGGAACGGGAGTGCAGCCTTCAGCGCCGCTACCAGAAGGTCGTCGAGGAATCGCCCTCCACTGCCGTCACGCCGCGGCTTCGGGCGGCGATGGAGGGCGCCGCGATCGCGCTCACGCGGGACGCGGGCTATGCCGGCGCCGCGACGGTTGAATTCCTGCTCGGGGCCGACGGAGCGTTCTACTTTCTCGAGGTGAACACGCGGCTCCAGGTGGAGCATCCGGTCACGGAGATGCGGTTCGGCATCGATCTGGTCCGCGCGCAAATCGAGATCGCCGCGGGAGGCTCGCTCCCGAAACCCGCCGCCCCCCACGGCCACGCGATCGAAGCACGGTTGAACGCGGAAGATCCCTTTCAGGCGTTCCTCCCACAGGCGGGCACGATCCTCGCCGTCGTTTGGCCGGGGGGAGATGGCATCCGCGTGGACGCGGGCATCGCGGCGGGTCAAACGATCCAGACGCACTACGACTCGCTCCTCGCGAAGATCGTCGCGCACGGCGCGACGCGCGAGGAGGCTCGCGCACGGCTGCGGACCGCGCTCTCCGCGTTGGCGCTCCTCGGCGTTCGAACGAATCAGCGGTTCCTTCTCGACATCCTGGAGGACGACGCGTTTCGAACCGGCGCCACGTTCACGGACACGCTCGAGTCGAAGACGTGGCCGCCGCCCGAGGGCGTGCCCGACGAGGCGTTGGTCGCCGCGGGGGTCGCGCTCCTGGCGCCGCGCGAGCGGGATGGGGAGCGCGACGACCTCGATCGATACTCGCCGTGGCTCACCCTGGGCGCTTGGGGAAGGCCGGGCGCCGCGCCATCGGGGCGCGCTTCATGAGCCGCCCGCTCACGCTCCGACACCTGGGCCACACGCTCGAC
>DATEND010000384.1:0-7876 GCA_035275245.1 Candidatus Eiseniibacteriota bacterium | reverse complement strand
CAGAGCGAGGGCTTGGGCGTGTCCGCGCGGAGGGGTCCAGGTCCCCTGAATCAGTGCCCAGAACAGCAACAGTCCAAGGGCGGTCGCCAGGAAGAAGGTGTAGTACCAACCAAAATACACTTGGACTACGAACACGCCGGCCAGCGCAACGACGTCGATCAGCTTCCAGCGCTGCAGGTACCGGAGCGCGAAGAAGAGCCCGAGCGGTAGGAATTGGGTCTGCAGTTGGTTTAGAAGGTCGACGTTTGCCATGCGGTACGGACTGAACGCGAAGAGAAAGCCGCAAAGCCAAGCGCCCGCCCGCGGCGCGCCGATCAGACGTGCTAGCCGGTACGTTGCCCAGGCAGAAAGGATCGTGGCGAGAAGAAAGAGGAAGTTGTAGCCCGCAGCAATTGAATTGGTCGCCGCATGAACGGGGGCGCCAACAATTGCCTCACCCACCATGTGGTCCATGTAGGTGAGCGTGCGCCGCTCCGGGTGGAAGATCGGGGCGTCGAACAAATGCATCGCATCCCGAGGAAGCGATTGCCAGTCCCAAACGAGGATGAACGCTTGGAGTGCGGGGTCAAAGGATTGCCGCGTCGCAGGAATCGAGACTGAATACCAAGGGAGCATCTCGTGCGAGAACGCGATCGCAACAACAACGAAGAGGGGGAGAACGAGAAGCGTGTTCCTTTTCGCACGATCAAAGCTCGACGGCGACATCTCGTTCCCCCGACGCGTTTCGGATCAGAAACAGCTAGATCGCTGCGGTCAAGATGAGAGGTGCGATCGAAAGGAACGCAGGAGGTGGGCCCGGCAGGAACCGGATGAAACCGTGTGAGACGAGAACGACGCAAGCGACCCTGCGCTTCAGCTCGGATGACATCCACGTCCAGATCGTGTAAAGGGACGGGGCCACGGCTAGAAGAAAGGTGTAGACCATCACGCGCGGCGATAGGATCAGCCAGACCAGACTTCCAAGCGCCACCACTCCATGGCGAGAACCGGTGGTGACAAGCATCTGGAGGGGTCTCCAGGAAAAGGTGAGCACGATGACCGCCACAACCGCGTAGGCGGTTTGGACGGCCCGACTCCCTGGTTCCGCCAAACCACCGATCGAGAGAATGCTCCCGATGACGGCCGGCGTGCTGGGGTTGATTTCGCCCGCGGGCGTGGACCACAGATGGGCCGCGGCAAGTGCCGAGGCCCATCGCGAGGTCAAATCACCGGTCGCAAGTAGTAGCAAGGCGAGCACCGCTGCGCCCGCCCCGATCGCGGCCACCTTTCGAACGGTCCGGTCCGGCCCGAGCGCAATGATGGAGAGGAACGCGAGGGGAAGCAGCTTGAACGCCCCCGCCAAGCTGATCAGCAGCGCCGCTGGGATCAGCTTCCCGCGCGCATATGCGGAAAACCCGAGCCACAGAAGCGCGACCTCTACGAGCACTACGTTTCCGGTTCGGAGCCCCCAAAGCGCCGCCGCATTGAAGCCGAGTAAGGTCACGACGATGAGCCACCCGACGGGCACTCGGGGCGCGTACTGCCTGGACCATATCCGAATCAGGAGGAAAACGAGGGCTGACTGAAGAACGAGCCAGAGGCGGGCGGCATCGGCCGGCGGGAGGTAGGTGAACGGGTAGAAGATCGCGAGCGTGAACGGCGGGTATAGATACGGCAGTTCGATCTGCCGGCCCGCGAGCTGGCTCAAATCATCGAGGCTATAGGGATCGGCCCCGCTCCTCGCCGCCAGTCCCGCGTAGTAGTAGGTTTCGAAATCCCACTGGTTCGACGCACCCATCGCGACATATGAGGCGCAGAGCACCGCAACCGCGAGGACCGGGAGTGCGCCGACCGCTCTATGGGCATGGGTCGCGCCGCGTGCTAAGTCTAACGTCACTTGGTACCCACGGCCTCCGACCTCGCCAGGGGCTCGCGCACGTAGAGCCGCGCCCCACCCGGCAACATCTCCGGACCTCGAAATCCCGGAAGCGCCTCCGCCCGATCTTGAATTCCAACCCATGCGGTGTCGCCGTCGGTGGCATTCCGCCCGCGCGCGTACGGCGAGAGAAAGATCGCGGCGACCTCGTGGTCGCGAAGCAGCGGATCGAGGTCGCGGTGAAGCGGCAAGAGGAGCGCGGGGCGGTCGAGATGCCATGCCGCCCAATCGGGCGTATCGGTCAGGAGCAGCGCCTGCTTCGGCCAAGCGGCCGCGAGCGGCTTGAGCGCGACGAGCGTTTCGCGCGGCATGGCCGGGGCACGGCGCGTCGCCTCGCGCGTTTGAAACGCGACGGTGGCGCCGCGCTCGAGCAGGAGCAGCGCGAAGAGCGCAAGCACCATGCGCCGCCCGCACAAGCGATCGAGCGCGGGCGCGCCCGCGATGCCCACCATCACGCACGCCAACGGCACGACCGGCACGAGGAAGCGCGGGCTCCGTTCCAGCGCCGCGAACGCCGCCATCTGGATCGCGATCGCGGCGAGGAACGGTAGCGCCGGCTTGAGCCACGCGTATCGATCGCGAGGCTCGCGGAGGAGAAGGCCGGCCATGGCCAGGCCCACCGCGATCGGCCCGAGCCCGGTTAGAAAATCGAGCCCGAAGCCGACGATGTCCTTCGCCCAGCGAAACGCGAACGACACGGGGTGAGCGAGCAGGTACTCGAGAACACCGGGAATAGCCACGCCGTACCCGCGCGAGGATGCGTAGCCGGGATACTCGGGCGTGTAGAGAAGCATCGGATTCCCGCGAATCGGCGCTGCGCTCCCGGTCGAGGCGGTCAGCGCGATGAGCCACGGCGCGCAGAGCGCCGCGAACGCGGCGAGGAAGACGGCGCCGCGTTTCCACGTCACGCCCTCCCGGCCGCTGCTCGCCGCCCACGCCCAAACCGGAGCGAGGAGTAGCGTCTCGCCACGGAGATACCAACAGGCGGCCGCCCCGATCGAGGCGAGGATCGCCGTGACGAGGCCCTTCCCGCGCAGCAAGAGGAGCCAGACGGCGAGGCCGAGCGCGGCGGCGGGCGCCACGTTCAATCCCACACTATAGACGTCGAGAAAGAACGGACAGTCGAGCGCACAGGCGGCCGCGATCGCCCCCGCACGGCGAGAATGGAGGTGGGCTCCGAGAAGGAACACAAAGGCGACCAAGAAGGCGTGCGCCTGGGCGCCGGCCACGAGGAACGCTTCGGGAAGCGGAAAGCCCATCCGAAGCGCGATCGCTCCGCGCACCGCGTGGAGCGGCATGCGCCAGCGCACCGGAAATGGCGGCTGGTCCTCGGGCCCGAGATGAACGGGATAGGTGTAGAGCGACGTGAAGCCCTCGCCCCGCTCGAGCTGCCGCGCTTCTTGCGAGTAGTCCCAAACATCGCTCGACGGCCCGAGGCCGCGAAGAACCGCTGCCGAGAAGACGAGCGAGATGGCGAGCGCGGCCACGGCCCAGAGGATCGCGTCTCGCAGATGTAGGGGATTTTGCTTCACGCGGCCGGAGCATAGGGCCGAGGCGTCGGTGCGCGGGGCATAAAAAAACTCCCCGCCGTGCATCCGACAGCGGGGAGTCGATCTGTTCCGCGGTCTTGCGGATCCGCGGATCCATCGGTTCCAGAGAGTCCCGGTCCGACGCAGGCTAGCCGGAAGGAGGTGGCCGGTCTAACCCTTTAGGACAGTTGCGATTATCTCGCTGACTCTCTACCTACTTAGACCGCATGAAGGTGGAAAAAGTTTCCATTCTTTATCGTTCTGTAATTCTTTGATTAGCAATGGGTTATGGATTGATCGGCCTAGGACCGAATGGGCCGAAGCGTCCCACGACCCATAAAAGTGCGCTCACGGCGAGCCCCGGATAGATCGGCTCCACGCCGAGCCAGTACGTGCCGCTACCGAGTTTCGCCGCGAGCAGCCACGTAAGCGAGAGCGTCCCGCCGGCCACCATCGCCGCGATCGCGAATGCGGGCCGAGCACGCCACCGCTCTTGGTACGACGTGACGAGCGGGACCAGGAGCGCCGGCACGCCGACGGAGCCCAGGTCGTGCCATAGGTCGACCGCGGAACGAAAGAAGAGCGCCATCACGAGGGCCACGACGGCCGTGGCCGCGAACCCGATCTGCACGTAGCGATTCACGCGCGACTCGTCGGTTTCGCGCCTCCACCTCCAGACGAGATCGCGCCCGAAGTTGACGCCGCCGACGAACGTGAATCCGTCCACCGTGGACATGACCGTGGCGAGAAGTCCCAGGTAGAAAAGCCCCTGCACGACCGGGGGCAAGAACCCGATCGCGAGCGCCGGAAACGCCGCGATCGGTTCGGCCAGATTGGGCATCAAGGCACGGGCGTAGAGGCCGGTGAACGTTGTGAGAAAGTCGAAGAGTACCCAGAACCCGATCGAGATCCAGACCCCCAGTTGAGCGGTCCGCTCGTCCTTCGCCGCGAACGCGCGCTGGTGGAACGTCGGCTCCACCAGCGTCTGAAGCGCGATCAAGTACCAGACGAAGATGTACCCCGCGGTGTTTCCGCCATGCCAGGCGAAGTGCGTGGCCGGGACGTGTGTCGTGAGGAAGTCGATCCCGCCGTAGCGCGCGACGAGCAGCGGCAGGGCCACGAGAAAGCCCAGGTACATGAGCACGAACTGCACGTTGTCGGCGCGGACGACGGAGTGCAGTCCCCCGCGGAACGAGTACGACGTCGCCACGACGGCGCCCACGACCGTGGCGATCCAGAGCGGCCAACCGAACAGGAGTTGGACGAGCACGCCGAGCATGAGGATGTAGGGCGCGGGCGACGACATGAATTGAATGACCACCGCGCCCAGGAGTCCCGCGGTGCGGCCGTAGGCGTGCGCGAGCTGGTCGGGAACGGTGTAGAACTGGGAGCGCCGCGCCCGGCGTGCGATCACGATGGCGAAGAGCGCGGCTCCCAGGTAGTACGGCACGCCGAAGACGAGCCAGTTCGAGATCCCGTATCGGAAGGTGAACTCGCCGATGCCGAGGATGCCCCCGTACCACGTCGTCACGAGCGTGGCGACGAACGACGGCAGCGAGAGGCGCCGCCCCATCACGAGGTAGTCGACGACCGGTCCGCGCGCGACGCCGAACATCCGGAAGGTCAGTCCGAGGAGAAACGCGGCGTAGAGCGCGATCAGTGCTAAATCGATCGGGCCGAGCGTGGTTCTCACGGCGAGTTCATGCGGCGCGCGGTTAGAACTCGGCGCGAAGCGCGACGAAGACGCTTCGCCCCGATGCCGGATAGAAGTACGGGACCTCGAAGTACACGTAGCCCGCGGTCTCGTAGCGAAGGTCGGTGAGGTTCATCGCGTGGACGTCGAGCGCCAAGCTTCGCTCGCCAAGGAGACGGGCGCCGAAGAGTTCGGTTAGGCTTAGTGAGAGTGTGCCGTTCAAGACCGCGTGTTCCTCGATGAATTTGCGCTGGTACCCGGAAACCTGCGTGAGCGCGGGATTCTTCCGATTGTCTTCCGAGTTGTCGAGGTACTGCCGTCCGGACTCGACGACGGTGAGCGCGGCCCGCGCCCCGCGCGTGCGATAACCGAGCGTTAGGTTCGCCATCCGGTCAGGAAAACCGGCGATCGCGTTTCCGGCGAAGTCGTCGTACGTCGTCGCGTCGTATTGCTGCCGATACTCGATGTACTTGTTCTTCGACACGGTCACGTTGCCGGAGACGGCGAACCCGGCGCGAAGCGGGAGCCCGAACTCGGCCTCGATCCCCTGATGCATGGATTGGGCGGCGTTCCCGGTGATCGGGTTGCCGAGCGCGTCGATCTGCCCGCTCGGGACGATCTCGTCGCGGAAGTCGAGGTAGAAGCCGGTCAGTCGCGCGAACGTGTCGCCACGCCGGTAGCCGAGGCCCAATTCGTAGTCGTTGAGCCGCTCGGGGTCGATCAGCGGATCCTCGTAGATGTGGTTCGCGGGATCCAGCCGCCGGAAGAGCGGGACGCTGAAGGGATCGTCCGGCCGGTAGATCTCGCTCAGGATCGGCTCGGCGCGCACGTGCGCGTACGAGGCGAACGCGCTAAGGCGCTCGTTCGCGTTCCAATTCACGCCGATTCGCGGATTGAGGAACGAGTAGTCGAGGTTGAAGTCGTAGTTGTTGAACCGGTCATCGCCGATGGCGTAGCGCGTCTTCCGCCACTGGAGGCTTCCGGTCAGGCGGAGGTCCGGCCGCACGTCGTAAGCCTCCTGCGCGAACCCCGAGAGAACGTTGACGCGGCCCTTGTAGTCGTAGAAAACATGGTTCGGGGTTGCCCCCGGCGGCAGCGCCGCGCCCCACGTCAATTCTCCCCAGTGGCGCCCGATGTGCTCGCGCCACTCGCCGCCGAACGTCAGCTCGCCACGTCCATGGCGAATCTTGGCGCGCGGCACCCAGCCGTAGTGCCGGTTCCGAAGCCAGAGCCGCTGCGTCATGTCGGAGGCAACGACCAGGTAGCGCCCGTTCGGCTGCAGCTCCGGTTGTCCGGACACGTCGAGTTGGTAATAGGCGGTCGGGTAGGCCGTGTCGGAGTCGGTGTAGAAATTGGGGAGGCGCCGGGACGCGAACGTTTGCGGCCCGTACGGGAGATCGTCGTAATAGCCCTTCCCCGGAAAGTAGAACGCGGCGGACGTGAGCGACGCGCGGTCGCTCAGCTTCATGTCCTGGATCAGCTCGTAGTGCGGCTCGAAGAAGTTGTCGGTCTCGTTTCGCCAGGTGAGCGGATTGAATCGGCGATCTCGTTGAGCGTCGCCGGTGATTCGGCCGTCCAGGTACGGTCGATCGACCCCGAGAAACGCGAGGTGAAGCTCCTCCGGCCCTCCATAGAGGTTCACGCGCGTCGTCATCCACGAATCGAGCCGCGCGGCCGAGGCGTAGTAGGACCAGAGGCGGGTCCAGGACTGATCGCGATACCCCTGGCTCACGATTCGCGAGTAGCGGCCCGAGAGCGAGTACGTGTTGTCGAGGATCCCCGACTGGTATTGCATGGCGAACCGGGTCGTGCCGTACGACCCGCCGCCCGCCTCGACCGAGATCGCGCGCTCGCGCGGAACGCCGAGCGTTTCGATGTTGATCGAGCCGCCGACCGCGCTCGCTCCGTAGAGCGTCGAGCCGACCCCTCGTTGGACTTGCAGCGACGCCGCGCTCGCGAGGAGGTCCGGATGGTCCACCCAGTAGACCTCGTGCGACTCGGGCGTGTTGAGCGGAATGCCGTTGATCGTGACCGCCACGCGGCGCTGGGAGAAGCCGCGAATCTTCACGTAGGAGTACCCGACGCCGTTCCCGGCGTCGGAGTAGGCGTAGACGCCCGGCGTTTCGGCGAGGAGCATCGGCACGTCCTGGGCCCAATAGCGATCGGCGACGTCCTCGCGCGAAAGCTCCGTGAACGCGACCGGCGATTCTCGCTCGACGGCGCTGGTGGTGGTCACCTCGATGCCGGTCAGCGGGAGCGCGCGCGGGGCGAGACGGAACGAAGCCGTCGCGGCAGGGTCGGAGAGGTCGACGCGCATCCGCTGCGGCGCGTAGCCGAGGCGGGTCGCCTCGATCTCGACGTCGCGGGCGGCGAGGCCCTCCAGGCGAAACGCGCCGGCCGCGTCGGTCGCGGTCTCTCGTACGTCCCCGGGCGCGACGCCGACGACGCGGACGCGGGCGTCGGCCAGGGGGCGCCCCGTCTCGGCGTCGAGCACGACGCCGGTCAGCGCGCGTGCTTCGTTGGCGGGCGGCGTCGTGGGGTCCTGCGCCATCGACGTCCCTGGGAGCGCGGACACGAGCGCTGTAGCGAGCGCGAGGAGGATCGAGCGGAGACCGAGGGCAGGCTCGAAGCGGCCGATCATCGAAGCACCTTCCTTCCGGAAACAAAGGGGCCGCATCCAAGCGAAGGTCGCGGCCCGAAGAAAGGTTTTTCTTTGGCCCGTTTCCCTACGCTGGTATG
>DATEND010000383.1:0-2254 GCA_035275245.1 Candidatus Eiseniibacteriota bacterium | reverse complement strand
CCCCAAAATGTGATCGCGTCGGGTTTCGGCTCGGCATACACCACCGGCGCGGTCCGCTCGCGGCCGAAAACCGCAGGAGTCGAACCCCCGGTCGCCGCGGTGAGTGCCGTCGCTGCGGCCACGAGCATGCGTGCGATCATTGCCCGGGAGAAACCCCGGGTGTCGCAGAGTTTCTCCCGCGATTGCGAGGCACCTTCCCAATCGCCCGCCAGGCGCGTACCCTCGGATCGGTATGGGCCCATCGGACCGCAAATACGTGGATCACCCGGCGCCGAGCGTCGGGATCATGGCCATCCTGCTCCTGGTACTCGGGGCATTGCTTGTTTCGCTTCCTTCGCTACTCGCGGACGCGCAGAGTGCTTCTCTCCCGGTGTGGGCGCTGATCGTGCTGACCCTGGGCGTTCTCTGCTTCTATTTCTGGCCGCTCTACTCGACCTACTACACTGTGAGCGCAAGCGGCCTCGAGATCCGGTACGGCCCATGGAAGCGACAGTATCCTTGGGCTGACTTCGCCACCGCGTATTGGCAAAGCGGGATGTTCGCGACTCGGATCGGCTGGCCCTCGGTCACCCCCTGCGTGAGGCTGACGAACTGCGTTCTCCTCAGGCGCAGATCGCGGGGATTCGGGCTCTACCTGACGCCCAACGACCCGAGGGCGTTCCTCCATCGGGTCGCCGAGTTCGCCCCGGAACTGACCTCCGAACTGATCCTATGAGCCCGCCATAACTGCGCGGGAACTCGGGCGGGCCGTGCGGACCGGCCCGAGCCCGGCGCCCACTAACTATTCGTCGGTGTTCTCGCGATCCTCGTTCCGATCGCGCCCTCGGTTCTGATTGTTGTTCTGGTTGCCGCGACCACGACCGCGGTTCGGATTCTCCCGATCCTGGTCGTTGGCGCGTTGCTTGAGCCGCTTCGTCCGCTCGTCGATGGCGGTGCGCTCACGGGTCTCGCGTTCCTTTTGCGCCTGCATTTCGGCCTCTTGCCGTCGCGTCAATTCCTCTCGTGAGACTCCGCGCGGCGGCTGGCGCAGCTCCCGCTGATGCTCGCGCTCGAGCTGGATGCGCTCGCTCTGCATCCGTTCTTCGAACCGACGCTGCTCCACTTCCTGGCGCTGAATCAGCTGACGCGGAGGCGCCACGCGTTCCCGCTGCTGCGAACGAGCCCGGTCCCTCGCTCTCGTTTCGACGGCGGCGGGCGGGCGATAGACTTCGATGTTCTGCCCGCGAATCTCGGCTCCCCTTCGACCGCGGGGCGTCCGGGACTCGACCACGCGGTACGGAGTGATTCTCCGGCCCGTGTCGCGCTCGATCATCTCCGGTCGCAGGCCGCGCTCGGCCGGCTGGGAATTGATCACGGTGTAATTCGTCACGTTCTGCGTGATGGGGATGTACGTCACGTTTCGGCTAGGCGGCACCACGCGCGTCGCGATGCTTCGGCTCGTCAGCTGGCTCGCGGGAACGAAGCACCAGCGGTACGCATCGATGCGCGAATCCAGGGCATAGGCGTTCAGCGAGAAGCCGATACCAACGCGCCAGTCCACATCCGGCGGGAGCGGAGCCCATCCGGCCCAGCCGTCTCCGTATCTCCACGACACCCACGCCGGGCCCCACACGTCGCCCGGGACCCAGACCCAACCGTAGTACGAATCAAAGGTCCAGCGCCCGTAGTGATAGGGGACGTTTCCCCACGGATCGTCCGCGATCCACATCCAGCCGTAATCCGTGTACGCCCACGATCCAACTGTGTAGGGGCGCCATCCGGCCGACACATCGAGCGGGCACCAGACCTGGCCGTAGGTCGAGACCTCGACCCAGGTACCGTACCGATCGAGTGAGCCGTAGTAGTAGTCCTCGTCATCGTAGTCCGAGTAGCCGTACGACGCGTCGACGGACGCGCTGTATCCTCTCGAGGAGGAGCATCCGCCCGCGCCAACGCCGAGCATTGCCAATAGTGCGATGAGGAGGACATGGATGAATCGCTTCATGGCTTCATCCTCCCTTCCGTTTCAGTAGGGAACGCCGGCATTTCCGGCGGATCCAATTTGCCGCGCCTTGGTGCGGGCGCTATACGACGCAATACAGAGGACACATAGTTCGTGCCAGCGCCCCTGATCCGGCGTGAGAAGGGCGCAACACATTGTGTTCCAGTCAGCTCCGGGGTGCGCTGGGGTGGGGTTAACGGCCCCCGTGGCGGCGGATCGTGTGTCCGGAAGGAGACAGCCGTGGGCCGGTTCGGGGCACCGAGGTAGAAAGCA
>DATEND010000382.1:0-3679 GCA_035275245.1 Candidatus Eiseniibacteriota bacterium | reverse complement strand
CCAAGGTGATCTGCTGGGGCCGGAGCCGCGAGGAGTCGATCGCGCGGATGCGCCGCGCGCTCGAGGAGACCGTGGTCGAAGGGATCGAGACGACCATTCCGTTCCATCTCCGGATTCTCGAGGACGAGGGATTCCGAAGCGGGGCGATCCACACGGGCTACCTCGAGGAGTTCATGACGCGGGCCAAGGACGCGGCTTGACCCGAATCGATCTCCACGTCACGCCCGCCGAGGTGGAGCGGGCCTCCCTCGAACAAAGGCAGATCGTGGTCGTGGACGTGCTTCGGACGTGCACGAGCGCGGCGACCGCGCTCCGGAACGGGGCGGCGAAGATCATCCCGGTCGAAACCGTGGAGGAAGCGACCCGCCTGGCTCAGACGCTCGATCCCAGGTCGCGGCTCCTCTGCGGCGAACGCGAGGGGCGGAAAGTGAGCGGCTTCGACCTCGGGAATTCGCCGCGCGAATACGAGCGCGAGCGAGTCGAGGGGAAGACGCTGGTCTTCGCCTCCACGAACGCGAGCCCGCTCATGACGGGACAACTCGAGGGCCGGGATCTCAGGCTCCTCGGCTACGTGAATCTGAGCGCCGTCACCGATGCCGTGCGGCGAGACGGGACGGACCTGGCGATCGTCTGCGCCGGGCGAAACGGGCGCGTCGCGCTCGAGGACTTTGCCTGCGCGGGCGCCCTCGTGCGGCGGCTGACGGACGCGGACCACGCGCTGGTCGTGAACGACGCCGCCGAGCTGGCGCGCGCGTACGACCGCGCCCATGGCAAGGCGCCGGAGGCGATCCTCAAGCGCAGCGAGCACGGACGCTATCTGATCGAGATCGGATTCGAGGAGGATCTTCCCGCGTGCGCCGCCGTGGACGGCGTTCCGGTGGTTCCGTTCCTGAAGGATGGCCGCATCACCGCCGAGATTGCCGTCGACGGCGCCGACGCCTAGTCGCCGCGCCGACTCGCCGCTACGCCCCCCGGCGCGCCCTTCGGAACAATTCGAACGCCAGAATCCCGAAGAAAAGGTTCCCCGCCCACGCGGCGAGAAGCGGCGGCAGGGCGCCGCTATGGCCGAGTGATTGGCCCGTCCGGATGAAGGCGTAATAGATGAACGAGATGAAGACGCTCAGGCCGAACGAGACGGCGAGCCCGCCGCGCCGAACGCGCAGCGCCAGCGCCGTGCCGATCACGACCACGATGAAGTTCGTGAGCGGGAACGAGACTTTGAGATAGAGCTCCACGAGGTACTTCTGGACCCGGCTTCCGCTCTGCCTGAGCCGCGCGATGTACTCGGTCAGCTCCCAGTAGGAGAGCGCCTTCGGGTCCTCCTCCGCCTCGGCGAAATCGCGAGGCCGCTCCACCAGCCCGGGAATCACGAGCTCGTTGAAGTGCGCGGCGTGCTCGCCCTCCCGGTCGAAGCGGCGCGTGTAGCCCTCGCGGAAAACCCAGCGATCGTTTTCCCATCTCGCCGACTGCGCGTCGATCCGCCCGACCAGCGTGTGTTCCTTGATCTCCTGGATCACGACCTCGCGCATCGACCGCTCGGGCACGTTGTAGTTCCGAATCAGGAACGTGCGCCCGTCGGCCCCCAGATAGGCGAGGTTGGCCCGCATGGCGGGCCCCTCGAGACTCTGCTTCTTGATCTCGCCGCGGTAGATGCGGGCCTGCCGGGCGTTCAGGTGGGGCAGGAACACCTCGTTCGTGACGAAGACCAGGCCGCTGATCAAGAGCGCCGCGCCGAGAAGCGGTGCGGCGATCCGACCGGTCCCGACGCCCGCGGCGCGCATCGCGGTCAGCTCGTTGGTCCGCCCGATCTGGCCGAGCGCGAGGAGGCAGGAGAGCAGCATGGCCATCGGCAACACTTGTAACGTGATCCCGGGGATGGAGACGAGGTAGTAGGTCGCCACGGTCGCTACCGGGACCTTGTTGTCGAGGAACGTGTCGATCTTCTCGAAGATGTCCACGACGATGAAAACGGACACGAAGAAGACGAGGCCCGCCATGAGCGCGATCAGCTGCTCGCGCAGGACGTACCGGTCGAGGAGCCTCACGCCGGGATGGCCCGCGGGCGGCCGGTGCGCGGCGACCGGCGCCGCGGCCGGCGAATGATCTCCGCCGCCTGGAGCGTCAGGACCAACCCGATCGCGCCGATCACGAGGTTCGGGGCCCACATGGCAAACCAGGGCGCCAGGATGCGCCGGTCGGCCAGCTCCTCGCCCCCCGCGAGGCAGAGGTAGTAGAAGACGAAGAAGAGGATGGAGAGGAAAGCCACGGCGATTCCGCTCTTTCGCGCCCGCATTCCGAGCGGCGCCCCGAGGACCACGAACACGAGGCAGGCCGCGGGGATGGAGAACTTCTTCTGGACCTCCACCTCCAAGCTGTTCAGGCGCCGCGCCAGGGCGTCGATCTCGAGCTGCTTCATTTGGATCGCATCCATGGTGGTCGGCGAGATCTCGAGCGGCGGCAGATCCTTCGTTTTGGCCCGGGAGGCCCACGGTCCGACCGAGGAAAGCGCGCGAAGCGGCGCCCGGATCCAAGCCTGGATGCCCCTCGGCGGCTGGTGGGGGACGGCCGCGCGCAGGAAGCCTTCGTAGGACCCGAAGCCGGCGTCCCGCAGGATCAGGTCCCGGGTCGCGATGATGCCGGCTAAGTCCGCGCGCAGCTTCTTGATATGGTCCTGCATCATCGCCAGGCTCATCTCCCGGTCGCCACGGATCTCGCGGTCGTGTCGCTCCAGATCCGCCCCCGGATTCCGAATATTGATGTTGTGGGTCTTGAATTGGAGCCGGCGGTACGTCCGCTCGGCATCGTTCGGCGGCACCTCGTGGATTTCGCCGTCGTGGAGCTCCAGCGTCATGATTCGGCCGTCGGGTGAGTTATGGATCACCCCCCAGTCCGCGAGGATGGTGGTGGGTCGGGCGTTGGAGTTGAGCTGGTAGATCTTCACGCCGCGGATCTCGTTCGTGCGGCCGTTCACCTTCTCGACAAAGATGTTGTAGCCGACGAAGCCGTCGATGAACACCCCTTCCGTGATTTGCGCGGTCGGGCGCTTTCGGCCCACGTCCGCCATGAGGTTGGCGAGGGCGTGATTCGACTCGGGAAGCACGTGGTTGTTGAAGAGCACCAGAAGCCCCGCCAGCACGGCGGCGGCGAAAAGCGGGGCGCCGATGACCCGAAGCAGGTTCACCCCGTTGGCCCGCATGGCCGAGATCTCGTTGTCCTGAGAGAGCCGGCCGAACGTGGCCAGGCACGCGATCAGAACGGCGCAGGGGAAGGCGAGCGCCACCATGTAGCCGAGAGACAGGATGAAGAGCTCGGCCACGACGCCCACCCCGATCCCCTTTCCGATCGCGAGATCGACGAGGTCGAACATGAAATCGAGCGTCAGCAGGAAAATAACGATGCTAAACCCAAGGAGGAAGGGGAAGAGGTGCTCGCGGAGGACGTAGCGTTCCAGTATTCTCATTCGACTCGTTTGGGCGTCGGGTGGGGGTGGCCCGGACGGTCAGTATAGGGAGCCCGGCAGGTCCGGCGCAACCGCGCCCGTCGCCTTATCTCCTTCTGTCATCGACGATTTGAACGCGAACTTCATCGCGGGAGGGGTGTTTAACCTCTGTCGTGGCCCCGCCACACCGGGGGAGACCCTGCACCCAGGGAACTGCCATCGAGATGGGATCGTGCATCT
>DATEND010000381.1:0-2008 GCA_035275245.1 Candidatus Eiseniibacteriota bacterium | reverse complement strand
GCCGCGGCACGGTCGTGACGGGCGGTGGGCGCGGCATCGGCGCCGCGGTGGCGCGCGCGCTCGCCGGTGCCGGAGCGCGCGTCGTTGTTTCCGCGCGCACGGAGAGCGAGATCGAACGGGTGGCTGCCGCGCTCCGGGGCGAGGGAGCCGAGGCGTGGGCCGTCGTCGCCGACGCCAGCGATGAGACGTCCGTGAAGCGCTTGGGGGACGAAGCGCGGCTGCGCCTTGGCACCGTCGACATCGTGATCGCGAATGCGGGCGCTGCGGCGTCCGCGCCGTTTGCCAAGATCGCGCTCTCGGAGTGGAACCGAATGCTCGCGGCGAACGCGACGAGCGCGTTTCTCGCGGCGCGGGAATTCTTCCCCGAAATGGCGGCACGTGGATGGGGCCGCGTCGTGACCGTCGCGTCGGTGGCCGGGCTCGAGGGCGCGCGCTACATCGCTCACTACTCCGCCGCCAAGCACGCCGTCGTCGGCTTGACGCGCGCCCTCGCGACCGAAGCGGCCGGCACGGGCGTGACCGTGAACGCGCTTTGCCCGGGCTACGTGGCGACCGACATGACCGAGCGGACGCTCGCGAACGTGCAGGAGCGGACGGGACTTTCGCGCGAGGGGGCGCTCGCAGCAGTCCTCGCGACCACGGGGCAAACGCGCCTCGTCACCGCGGAGGAGGTCGCCGAGGCGGCGCTTGAGCTCTGCATGGAGGGCGCCGCGGGCCAAAGCGGCGAGGCGATCGTCATCGGGGGAGGGAAGCGCGCGTCATGACGTTCGAGATCGTGAACCCGAAAGCACTCGGCGAGCCGAAGGGATGGAACAACGGCTTGATCGCTCCGCCGGGGGGCCGCCTCCTGTTCGTCGCCGGGCAGGCGGGCTGGGAGACCGACGCGGCGGGCGATCCGCCGGGGTTCGTGGAGCAATTCGGCCGTGCGCTCGACAAGGTGATGACGGTGGTGCGCGAGGCGGGTGGGAGTGCCGAGGACGTCGGGCGCGTCACGATCTACGTCACCGATCTCGCGGCCTACCAGGCGAACCGGAAAGCGCTCGGGGAAGCCTGGCGCGCGCGGCTCGGAAAGCACTACCCGGCCGTGGCGATGCTCGAGGTGAAGGGGCTCGTCGACCGAGGCGCGGTCGTCGAAATCGAGGCCACCGCGGTGCTCGGAGGGAGCCGCTGAGATGCCGATCGCTCCGAAATCGTTCCTCTACGCACACGACGCGGCCTCGGGCGTCGCCACGATCACGCTGAATCGCCCCGAGCGCCTGAACGCGCTGACGTTCCAGGTCTACGCGGAATTGCGCGACGCGTTCGAGGCGCTCGATCGGGAACCGGGCGTGCGCGCCGTCGTAATCACCGGCGCGGGCCGGGCCTTCTGCAGCGGCGGCGACGTCGAGGACATCATCGGCGCGCTCTTCGCGCGCGACGCGGCCGGCCTTCGCGAATTCACCGAAATGACCTGCGACGTGATCGGGAACATCCGGAAGTGCCGGAGGCCCGTCATCGCGGCGCTGAACGGCACCGTCGCGGGCGCGGGGGCGGTGATCGCCGCCGCCTGCGACATCCGCGTCGCGGCCGAGTCGGCGAAGATCGCTTTCCTCTTCGTGCGGGTCGGCCTTTCGGGCGCGGATATGGGCGCCTCCTGGCTCCTGCCGCGCCTCGTCGGCTCTGGTCGCGCCGCGGAAATCCTTATGACCGGCGACTTCATGGACGCGAAGCGGGCGCACGAGATCGGGCTCTACCAGCGCGTCGTTCCGGACGGCGCGGCGCTCTCGGAAGCGACCGCGCTGGCCGAGAAGCTGGCGCGCGGGCCCGCACCCGCGCTCGCCGTGACCAAGCACGCGCTCGATCAGGAGTTCACCATGACCCTCGACGAGGCGCTGCGGCACGAGGCGAAGGTGCAGGGAGCGCTGATGGAACACCCCAATTTCCGCGAAGCGTACGAAGCCTTCCGGGCGAAGCGCGAGCCGCGGTTCACCGAATGACGCCTCTCGATACCCGCGACGTGACCTCCGGC
>DATEND010000380.1:0-12383 GCA_035275245.1 Candidatus Eiseniibacteriota bacterium | reverse complement strand
GATGGCGCCCGCCCTCGTCCTATCGCTCCTCCTCCTGGCCGGTGCCGCCGCGCACGCCGTGGCCGCGCCCAAATCCGGCGCCGCCGAGGCGACGAAAAAAGCGGCCCCCGAGATCGACATCCTGACCCTCGAGGGCGCGATCCAGCCGATCGCGGCCCAGGTGGTCGACCAGGCGATCGACCGCGCGGAGCGGAACAAGCGCGAGGCGCTCGTGATCCGCCTCGACACACCGGGCGGGCTCGACTCGAGCATGCGCGACATCGTCAAACGGATCCTGATCTCCGACGTGCCCGTCGTGGTCTACGTCGCTCCGGCCGGGGGACGCGCGGCCAGCGCCGGCACGTTCATCACGCTCGCAGCCCACGTTGCGGCGATGTCGCCCGGGACGTCGATCGGCGCGGCGACGCCGGTGAACGTCGGGGGCGCCGACGTAGGAAGCAAGGACATGGGACGGAAGGTCAAGAACGACGCGGTCTCCTACATCCGGTCGCTCGCGGCGCAGCGCTCGCGGAACGCCGACTGGGCGGAGAAGGCCGTGACGGAAGGCGTGTCGGTCAACGAGACGGAGGCGATCCGGCTCCACGTGGTGGACATCGTCGCACGCAACGTGGACGAGCTCTTGCTCGCTCTGGACGGACGCACGGTGACCGTCGCCGGCCTGACCCGCACGATACGAACCAAGGACGCGGTTCGTCACGAGATCAAGCCGTCGTGGCGTCAGGCGTTCTTCTCGAAGATCGTCGACCCGAACGTCGCCTACATCCTGTTCATCCTCGGCTTCTACGGGCTCATCTTCGAGCTCTCGAATCCGGGCGCGATTCTGCCGGGCGTCGTCGGCGGTATCTGCATCCTGCTCGCGTTCCTCGCCTTTCAAGCGCTCCCGATCAACCTCACGGGGCTGGCTTTGATCCTCTTTGCGATGATCTTGTTCGCGGCGGACGTCAAGGTGCAGTCGCACGGGGTTTTGAGCGCCGGGGGTGTGATCGCGCTCATTCTGGGCTCGCTCTTGCTCCTGGGCGGAGACGGCGGCGCCGCGCGCGTCTCGCTCTGGGTGATCGGGACAGTCGTGGCGGCCACGATCGCCTTCTTCGCGTTCGTCGTCGGCGCGGCGATTCGCTCGCAGCGGCCGAGGCCCGTGACGGGGCAGGAGGGGCTCTTGGGCGAGCGCGGGACCGCGCTGACCGATATCAAGCCGGCGGGAAAAGTGTTCGTGCACGGAGAGTACTGGGACGCTCGGTCGGAGGAACCGATCGAAGAGGGCGCGCCCGTGATCGTCGATCAGGTGGACGGCATGCGCTTGCGGGTTCGTCGGGCCTAACGAAGGGAGTCGTAATGTTCGCATATTCGGTTCTGACGCTCATCTTCCTGGGATTCCTGCTCCTCTCGGCCGCCATCAAGGTCCTCCGAGAGTACGAGCGCGGCGTGATCTTCCGCCTGGGCCGCGTCATCGGAGCGAAGGGCCCCGGCCTCATCTTCCTGATTCCGATCATCGACAAGATGGTCAAGGTGCCGCTCCGCACCGTCACGATGGACGTGCCGCCGCAGGACGTCATCACGCGCGACAACGTCTCGGTCAAGGTGAACGCCGTGATCTACTTCCGCGTGCTCGATCCCAACCGCGCCGTGCTCGAAGTGGAGAACTACCTCTACGCGACGTCCCAGATCGCGCAGACCACGCTGCGGAGCACGCTCGGCGAATCGGACTTGGACGAGCTCCTCTCCCAGCGCGAGAAGATCAACAAGGAGCTTCAGCAAGTAATCGACAAGCACACCGAGCCGTGGGGGATCAAGGTCAGCACGGTGGAGGTGAAGAACGTCGACCTGCCGCAGGAGATGCAGCGGGCGATCGCGCGCCAGGCCGAGGCGGAGCGCGAGCGGCGCGCCAAGGTCATCAATGCCGAGGGCGAGCTCCAGGCATCGCACAAGCTCATGGAAGCGGCGGTCGTCATCGCGAAGCAGCCGATCGCGCTCCAGCTCCGCTACCTTCAAACGCTCTCGGAGATCGCCACCGAGAACAACTCGACCACGATCTTCCCCGTGCCGATCGATCTCTTCGAGCCGATCTTCCGCGCGCGGAAGGAAATCGCGGAGCCGCGCTCGTGACGATCGTTCCCGCGGGACCTCCGCTCACCGACGCGCAGCGCTCGATCGCCGTCCGCGTCCAGGAACGAGTGCTGCGCGGCGATCCGTGGCGCGACGTGCTCGACTTCATGGTCGCTGAATTGAAGGCGTCCTTTCCCTCACACTCCTGGTCCGGCGTGTACCTGGCCGAGGGCGACGCGCTCGTGCTCGGGCCGTTCCGAGGGCCGGAGACGCCGCACAAACGGATTCGGATCGGCGAGGAAGGGATCTGCGGTTGGGTGGCGCGGCACGGGGAAGCTCAGGTCATCCCCGACGTCAACGCCGACCTGCGCTACCTTTCCTGCAGCGTATCGGTCAAGTCGGAGATCGTCGTCCCGATCGCGCGCGACGGCGCCGTGCTCGGCGTCATCGACATCGACTCGGAGATCCCGAGCGCCTTCACGCGGTCCGATCTCGACGCCCTGACCGAGCTCGCCGCGATCGTGGCGCCGTCCTTGCCCGCGCTCGTTTCCGCGGCGAAGACGGCGCAGGGCGCGGGAGAGTCGGCGTGAGCGGGGAGCGGTACGACGTCGTCGTGGTCGGCGGAGGGCCGGGGGGATACGTCGCAGCGATCCGCGCCGGCCAGCTCGGACTCAAGACGGCGCTCGTCGAGAAGGCGAAACCCGGCGGCACGTGCCTCCACTGGGGGTGCATTCCGACCAAGGCGCTGCTCGAGTCCGCGGAGGTGCTCCTCCTCTGTCGCCGCGCGGGGGAGTTCGGCGTCCGCGTGGCGGAGGCGACGCTGGATTTGAAGGCCGCGCAGGAACGGAAGGACCGCGTCGTTCGGAAGAATCTCATGGGGACCGAGTCCCTTCTAAAGAAGAACAAGGTGACGACGATCAAGGGGACCGCGTCGTGGCTCAAGCCGAACCGGCTCCGCGTCGCCGACGGCAACGCTCCGGCCCTAGAGATCGAAGCGGGCGCGACCATCATCGCGACCGGGTCGCGCGTGGGCGGGCTTCCGATGGCGCCGGTCGACGGCAAGATCGTGCTTTCGAGCGACGACATCCTGAGCTTGGACCAGGTTCCCGAGTCGCTCCTCGTGATCGGCGCGGGCGCCGTCGGCGTGGAGTTCGCGTCGATCTACCTCGCGTTCGGGTCCAAGGTCACGCTCCTCGAGCGCGAGTCGCGCGTGATTCCATTCGAGGACGCGGACTTGGGTGATGCGCTCCACCGTTCCTTCAGCCGGCAGGGGATGGAGGTGTTCGTCGGCGCCAACTTGAAGAGCGTCCGGGTCGAAGGAGACGGAGCGTGGGCGGAATTCGAGGTGGGCGGCGAGACGAAGCGGATCCGCGCGCAGCGTGTCCTAATGGCCGCCGGCCGAAAGCCCGTCACGGACGGAATCGGCCTCGACTCGATCGGCGTCAAGATGGATCGCGGCTTCGTCTTGGTCGACGATCACCAGCGCACGAACGTGAAGGACGTGTACGCGATCGGGGACGTGACGAAGAGCCCGGCGCTGGCCCACGTCGCCTCGCATGAGGGAATCACGGCGGTCGAGACGATCGCCGGAAAGAATCCGCATCCGGTCAACCTGAACGCGATTCCGTCCTGCACCTACTGCCACCCTCAGGTGGCCAGCGTGGGCATGACCGAAGCCGCCGCGCGCGCTTCGGGCCGCGAGGTGAAGGTCGGGAAGTTTCCGTTCACCGCCAACTCGAAGGCGGGCATCCTGGGCCAGGGGGACGGCTTCGTGAAGGCGGTGGCCGACGCGAAGACGGGGGAGATCCTGGGCGTTCACATCATCGGCGTTCTCGCGACGGAGCAGATCGCCGAGTCCGTGGTCGCGCGCCACTTCGAAGCAACGGCCGAAGAGCTGGCGAACGTCGTTCACGCGCATCCCACGCTGGCCGAGGCGACCATGGAGGCGATGTTTGGAACCGAGGGCCGAGCCATCCATGTCTGAGCCGATTCCGATCACGCTCTCGCTGCCTTCCGACCGGCGGACGCAGGCCGGGGAAAAGCGGAAGCCGCTCCGCGCCTATGAGCGGCTGTCGCCCGAGCCCCTGCCGCCGCGGCGCCCCGATTGGCTGCGCGCGCGCATCCCGACCGGAACGGCCTACCAAGAGACCAAGTCGATTCTTCGGACGCTCGATCTCCATACGGTCTGCGAGAGCGCCAACTGCCCCAACATCGGCGATTGCTTCTCGCGCCACACGGCGACGTTCCTGATCCTGGGCAACATCTGCACGCGCGCCTGCCCCTTCTGCGACATTCGGAACGGGAAGCCGCTCCCGGTCGATCCCGAGGAGCCGCGCCGCGTGGCCGACGCTTCGCGCCGCCTCGGGCTCAAGTACATCGTCGTGACGTCGGTGAACCGCGACGAGCTGCCCGACGGAGGGGCCTCGCACTTCGCGGAGACGATCCGCGCCATCCACGGCGAGATTCCCGGCGCGCGCGTCGAGGTGCTGATCCCGGATTTCCTCGGGGACGCGGATGCGCTTCGCACCGTTCTCGACGCGCGACCCGACGTGTTGAATCACAACATGGAGACCGTGAAGCGGCTCTACAAACGCGTGCGGCCCGCGGGGCGCTACGAGCGGTCCCTCGAGCTCCTGCAACGCGTCGCGTCCTCGTCGCCGGAAGTCCCCGCGAAGTCGGGGCTCATGGTGGGCCTGGGGGAAACCGTCGAGGAGGTGGAGGAACTCCTGCGGGACCTTCACGGGCACGGCGTCTCGATGGTGACGGTGGGGCAGTACCTGCCGCCGTCGAATTCGCATCTGCCGCTCGAGCGCTTCGTCACGCCGGCGGAATTCGAGCACTACCGCGAGTACGGCCGGAGCCTCGGGATCCGCCAGGTCGCCTCGGCGCCGCTCGTCCGCTCCTCGTTCCACGCGGAGGAGCAGGCGGGCCAGATCGTATTCGTTTCTTGAGGCGGGTGAACCGGGTGAGCGAGGCCTTCCGTTGAGCGGGCCCTTCTAGAGAAGCGTGCCGGCGAGGAGTACCTTCGCGGCGGAGAAGTAGATCACGAGTCCCGTCACGTCGACGAGCGTCGCCACGAAGGGAGCCGACGCGGTCGCCGGGTCGGCCCCGAGGCGGCGAAGCACGAACGGCAGCATCGAGCCCACCAGCGTTCCCCAGAGCACCACCCCCACCAGGCTCACGGCGACCGCCAGCGCGATCATGAAGTGGTGCGGGCCGTACGTGTGAAAGACCGCCTCCCACGCCACGATTCGAACGATCCCGATCACCGCCAGGATCAAGCCGAGCGAGAGGCCGGTCATGATCTCGCGCCGCATGACGTGCCACCAATCGCGGAGCCGCACCTCGCCCAGCGCCATCGCGCGGATGATGAGTGTGGTCGCCTGGCCGCCTGAGTTTCCGCCGCTCGAGATAACAAGCGGAACGAAGAGCGCGAGCACCACGGCGCGCGCGACCTCCTTCTCGAAATAGCCCATCGCGGTTGCCGTCAGGCTCTCGCCCAGGAAGAGCACGGCCAGCCAGCCGCCGCGCTTTCGGATCATTTCCCAGACGGAGAGCCGGAGGTAGGGCGCGTCGAGTGCCGCCGTACCGCCGATCTTCTGGATGTCCTCGGTGGCTTCCTCGCGCACGACGTCGACGATGTCGTCGAGCGTGACGATGCCCTTCATCCGGCCGTCGTCGTCCACGACGGGAAGGGCGATGAGGCGGTGCGCGGTGAAGAGCCGGCTCAGGTCTTCCTGATCCATCGACTCGGGAACCGTGACGATGTCGGTCCGCATCACGTCCTGGACCCGCTGTTCGGGCCGGCCCATGAAAAGCTCCCGATACGAGACGACGCCCAGGAGTTTCTGATCATGGTCGAGCACGTAGGCGTAGGGGAGCGATGCGGTTCGTTCGGAGGCCTGCCGCCTCAGGTACGTGATCGCCTCGTCGACGCTCATTTCCGGACGGACGCGCGTGTACCGCGGGTTCATGAGCCCGCCAGCGTCGTCCTCGGCGTAGGCAAGGAGCCCGCTCACTTCCTTGCGGGTGGGATCGTCGAGGAGCCCAAGGAGTTCATCGCGCTCCTTCGACGTGACCTCCTGGCAGAGGTCCGCCGCGTCGTCGGGAGCGAGGAGGCGAATCCAGGAGCGGCGCTCGTTCGCCGGAAGGGCCAGGAGGAGCTCCGCTTGGTCCCGCGCGCTCAGGCTGAGAAAGAGGTCCTCGGCCTCCGTGCGCTCGAGCGCCCGAAAGCTCTCGATTCGGTCCGAGGAGACGAGGAGATTCCAGGCCTCCTGGAGATCCTCGACCGAGAGGAGTTCGGTGGACTCGGATTCTGGGCTGGGTGGCGACATCCTTGCCTCCGGGGAAGGCCGATCACTTAGTCCCGTTGGGGACGTGGCCGCCATCGTAGTGGAAGCCTTCCCCGGGCATCAACCCTTCCCTGGCCCGGATGGCCGGCGCGATGTTGTTGAAGGCGGCGTTTCGGCCCGGCCTCGGGTACAATGCGCGCGGGCGTCCGGCGCCCCCGGCTCGGCGCCCACGCACGCCACGCGTTCAGGGAGAACGGAGGGCTTGCCTCGATGTCCGCGCGCCACCGTCCCACGATGCTGATCGTCGACGACGATTCGAGTTCCTCCGGGCTCCTCCGCGAAGTGTTCCAGCACGAGGGGTATGAGGTCGCGGTCACGGATCGCGGTGAAGCCGCCCTTCGCCTCGCAAGCTCCCGGCCCTTCGACGTCGTGCTGAGCGATGTGCGCCTGCCCGACCTCGACGGCATCGAGGTGCTGCGTCGCCTCCGTCCCATCCTTCCCGATGCCGTGGTCGTCATGATCACGGGCTTCGCCACCGTCGAGACGGCGATGCGGGCGCTTCAGGAGGGTGCCTTCGACTACCTGCAGAAGCCGTTCACGGTCGAGGAGGTCCGCCAGACCGTGGATCGCGCGATGGAGCAGAAGCGCCACCGCGCTCCAACCACCTCGACGCCGCCCGGGGGGGCGCCCGCCGGCGCGGGGCCGATGCCTGCGCCGCGGGAGCCGAGGCGCCCGATCGTCGGAAAGAGCCCCGCCATGGTCGAGCTCATCAAGGTCGTCGCTCGGGTCGCCGACTCGAAGTCGAGCGTGCTCATCGTGGGCGAGCGCGGAACGGGGAAGAACTTGATCGCCCGCGCGATTCACGACGGGAGTCCCCGCGCGGAGGGTCCCTACGTCACCGTCGACGTCGGCAGCCTTTCGGAGGAGGTCCTCGAGGCGGAACTGTTCGGGCACGAGAAGGTCACCTACGCGAGGAAGCTAACGCCGCGCGCCAGCCTGTTCATCATGGCCGATCGAGGCACGCTCTGTTTCGGCCATGTGGACCGCCTGCCGGCATCGGCGCAAGCGGGTCTTCTTCGCGTGCTCGAAGAGCGGCTCGTGCGTCCCTTCGGCTCCCAGGAAGGCGTCCCGGTCGACGTGCGGACGATTGCCGGGACGGACGAGGATCTCGAGGTGCTCGTGCGCGAGGGCGTCTTCCTCGAAGAACTCTATCGACGGCTCTCCGTGGTGACGTTGCGCGTGCCGCCCTTACGGGAACGGGCCGCGGACGTCCCGCTCCTGGCGGAGCACTTTCTCCGGCAATTCGCCGAGCAGGCCGGTCGCCCTCTCGGCTTCTCGGAACCGGCGCTCGCAGCGCTGACCGCGTATTCCTGGCCCGGCAACGTGCGCGAGCTCGAGTCCGTCGTCGAGCGGGTGGTCGCGATCGCCCCCGGCTCGACCGTGGAGGAGCGCGACCTACCCGACGTGATCCTCGTTCAAGCGCACACGGGCGAGCGTGGGCGGCCCCCCGCGCCGCGGCCCACCCTCGAGGACACGGTCCGAACGTACGTGCTCCAGATCCTCGCCGAGTCCGGCGGGAACAAGACCGCCGCCGCCCGGGTGCTCGGCGTCCCGCGGAGGACGCTCTACCGGATGCTCGAACGGTATGCGGCCGACCGCCAGCGCGGGAGGTCACGGCGTCCACGAGGAAGGACCGCTCCGTCGGGATAAAGGCACTGGACAGGGGTTCCGGCCGTTCCTAAGCTTGTATCTCGTGATAACCCCTGGACTTCTGATGCGACGCCTCCTAACGCCCATCTTGCTCGCCGCTTTTGCCACGGCGGTCGCCCTTCCCCGGGCCACGCCGAGTTCGGCGCAGAGCGGTAAGAAGCCCGCGACAGCACCGCCCGCCCGTTCCCAGATCCCCGCCGCGCCCGGCGCGCTCGCCATCGTCGATGGCATCTCGATCACGCAGGTGGAGTGGGATCGGCTCGCGTCTCCCTACTTTCAGGAAGTCGAGGCCCAAGCGGGCCGGCGGCTCAGCGAGGACGAGAAGCGGCTGCTCCGCCGGAACCTCTTGGAGGAGCTGATCCGCGAGCGCCTCTGGCTCGCCGACGCGCGCCGGCGGGGCATGAAGGTCACCGAAGCCCAGGTCGACGCGCGGATGAAGCAGAGCAACTTCTTCAAGACGGGGAACAAGGTGGACGAGGCGAAGTTCCTCGCCTACAAGCGGTCGCCGTCCTCGAACTATCGCGAGCTCAGGGCGCAGGTGGAGGTGGGCCTCCTCATCGAGGAGTATTCCCGCTGGATGGAGCGCCGGTTTGCCCCGCGCGAAGCCGAGCTTCGAAAGGCGTTTCAGGAGCGGACGGCCCAGGCCACGATCCGTTATTTCATGATGGGTCCCGATGCCGTCTCCCTCGAGCCCGAGGCCTCGGCGCGGGACATTCGCGCCTACTACGACGCCCATCCCCAGGAGTTTCAAACAGCCGACTCGGCCCGAATTCAGTACGTGAAGGTTCAGATCGACGCGAACGCTTCGACCGACGCGGCACGAGACGCCGCCGCCCCGGCCGCGATGAAGGCGGCATCGGACCTCCTGCAGGCGATTCACTCGGGCGCGCCGGTGGAAACGGCGGCGAAGGTGCACGGAGGCCTCCACGACAGCGGGCTGTTCCGAATCGGCGAGCCCATTCGGGGGCTCGGGCGGATCGACGCGCTCGCCGAGGCGATCAAGTCCGGAACCACCGGCGAGTGGATTTCGAATCCGATTCGCCACGGCCCCTACGTGGTCGTGGCGCGCATTCTCGAGCGCCGCGATTCGAGGCGGCTTCCGTTTCGCGATGCGATCGGGATGTCGAAGCGGCGCGCCGATCAGGCCCTCCGTGAGGCCGAGTTGGACGCAGCGGCCCGGGAAGAGGTCCGCCTCCATCCCGACGCGTATCGCGTCCCGCGCCTCTCGGCGAGCATCGTGGCACGCTCCATCTCGTCCTTTGCCAAGGAGAAGCCGGTCACACCGAAGGACATCGACCGCGCGTACGACAAACTCCGCCGCGCGGCCAAGTCGCGCGCCACGGATCCCGGGTGGAGCGATTCGGTGCGCGCGGCGTTGCCCGAACAGATCAAGCGCGAACGAGTCGAACAGGACGCCTTCCACGAATTCCGCGACGTTGCGTCGAAGCTCAAGAAGGGGGAGGCCGCCTCGCACGTCGCGATGCGGGTCGGGCGCACGCTTTCCACCTTCACGCTCTATCGCGGCGAGCCGATCGCCGCTCCGCTGCTCGTGGAGGGCGCGTTTCTCGACTCGCTCTACCTGCTGCGGCCCGGTTCGGTGATCGGTCCGCGCTTCGCCCGCGACTCCGTCTTCGTCGTCCGGGTCGAGTCGCTCGATCCTTCATTTCTCCCGCCGTTCGAGGCGACCCGGACGGCGGCGCGATCCAACGCGCTTCTCGCCCGCCGAGCCCAAGTGGAGCGCGAGGCCGAGGCGTTCTTCCAGACGCGCCGCGGCGACTACCTCACGAAGCCCAAATGGATCTTCCACTACGTCCTGTTCCGGAAGGCGGCCCCGGAGAGCGTGGCCGTGCCGGCCGATTCGATCGCCGCTTACTGGAGCCGAAATCCACTCGAGTTCACGGAACCGGCGCGCGTGCGAATCGGCGTCGTGCTGACCCGGTATCGCCCCGGTGACGGCGCCGAGGCGAAGGAGAAGGCACGGCAGCGGAGCCTGGCGGCCCTGGCCCGCATTCGCGCGGGGGAGTCGTTCGCGACGGTGGCGAAAGAACTCTCGGAGGATCCGCCCACGGCGGCGAACGGCGGGGACATCGGCGAGCAGACGCGAGGCGCCTTGGCCAAGGAGATCGCCGACGTGGCGTTCACCATCCCGATCGGCACGCCGAGCGATCCGATCGAGATGCGAAACGGCTTCCACGTGATCCGCGTCGAGTCGCGCTCCCCCGAGCGGCTTCGCCCGCTCGAGGAGAGCCGCGAGGAGATCCAAAAGGTACTGGGCGCTGTCTACGGCGATTCGCTGGCGTACGAAGCCGCCTCGCGAGCGGCGCAGGCGGTGCGGGACGGTGCTTCGTTCGATTCGCTGGCCGGCCGAAACGGCGGCGCGACGCGCGTAGGACCCGTGGGCGCGGGCGAGGAAATTGCGGGCCTCGGCCAGTACGAGACGCTCGAGACCGACATCGGCGGGCTCGCCGACGGCGCCGTCACGCCGGAGCCGATCGCCGTCGGCAACGGGTACATGGTCGCCCGCCGGTTCGCGCAAACGAAGCCCGAGCCCGCGGCGTGGGCCGAAGTCCACGATCGCGTCATCGCGGACTACCAATTGGAGCGGCGCCGCGCGATCGCCGACTCGCTCGACCAGCGGATCCGCGAGTCGATCTCGCGCGGCGCCGATCCGGAATCGATCTTCATCTCGCTCGGGGGCATGAAGGTGAGCAAGCCCTTTGGCAGGCTCGGCCCCATTCCCGACCTGACGCGCGACGCCGCGGTCGGGCGCGACTCGGTCTACCTCGGGCGCATCTTCTCGGGACGCCCGGGGACGGTGCTCCCGCCGGTCAGGGGCTCCTACGGCACGCTCTACGCCATCGTCGAGAGCGTGAAGTCGCCCGCGCCAACCGAGTTCGCGCGGCGGCGCGACGAGCTCTGGCACGAACTCGTGGATCAAAGGGCCGCGGCCTGGACCGACCGGCTCCGTTCCCGTGCCTCCATCCGCGTTCTTAGACCCGATCTGAAATCCCTTCTCGGGTAGCCCGCCCCGTTGGCGCTTGCGGCCGAACCGCGGCGCCTCTACGATCGTGACTCCTCGGAATTCGCGGCATCGCGACTCCGCTCCAGGGAGGAATTCGGATGGAGCGGGAGCAGGGCGTCACCATTCACGACATCGAAGAGGGAGAGCGTCCGCGCGAACGGCTCCTCGACTTGGGGCCCGGCGTCCTGGGCGACTCGGACCTGGTGGCCGTCCTGTTCGGCTCGGGGAGCGCGGGATCGGGCGTCCTGGCCACCGCGGACCGGGTCGTCTCCTCGGTGAACGTGCGGCGACTGCATCAAGTCGCGCTCGAGGACCTGCTCGCGATTCGCGGCATGGGCAAGGCGCGTGCGGCCCAGCTCCTCGCCGCGGCCGAGATCGGACGCCGCCTCTGGCCGGACGGCGACGCCCAGCCGCTCGTGCGGGGGCCGGAAAACGTATACGAGTTGACCCGCGATATCCGCGGGATGAATCGGGAGCACTTCGTGGGCTTTTACCTGAACTCGCGCAATCAAGTCCTGAGGCGGGAGATCATCTCCATCGGCAGCCTGAACGCCAGCATCGTCCACCCGCGGGAGGTGTTTCTCCCCGCGGTCGCCATGTCGGCCGCGAGCATCATCCTCGCGCACAATCATCCCTCCGGCGATCCCACTCCGAGCGAGGAGGACCTCGCGATCACGCGCCGCCTCGTCGATGCGGGACGACTCCTCGGCATCGAGCTCTTGGACCACGTGGTCGTCGCGCGCGACGCCTACGCTTCGTTCAAGGAGCGGCGGCTCCTCCGCGGATGACGGCGCGCGTTCGGGGCATCGCGCTGACCCTCGCGGTCGCCGCTTGTGCGGCGACGGGATGTGGCGGTGGGAGCAAGGGCGCGGGAGCGCGGCCCGGGGCGGATCTCGGGGGCGACGTGCCGGGCCTGATCGCCCTCGCCGATTCGGCGATCGCGCGCGGGGACGCGAACGAGGCGCGACGCGCCCTCGACCGCGCCCTTTCCGTGAGCCCGGGCAATCCGGCCGTGCACCTGGCGCGCGGCCGATTCTACGCCGCCATTCGTCGCTACGCGGACGCGAAGACCGAGTTCGAACGCGCGGCATCGCTCGATCCCATGAGTCCCGAGCCGCACTATCAACTGGGCCGCGCGTACCTGACGGCCGGCGAACGGGACGAGGCACTCGCGTCCTTCAATCGGGCGACGGCGCTCGATCCGGCGCACGCGGGTTCCGTCGCCGGCATCGCGTCCCTGCTCGGCGCGCGATACGAGGCCGCGGGAATTCCCGGCGATTATCCGCGGATCGCCGAGCGGTCCACCCTTTCGAGGG
>DATEND010000379.1:0-3274 GCA_035275245.1 Candidatus Eiseniibacteriota bacterium | reverse complement strand
CACGCCCTCGAACACGAGGGGCGCCAAGTCGGCGCGGGCCGCGTAGATCGCGGCGGTCAGGCCGGCGGCTCCGGAGCCCAGGATGATGAGGTTTCGCGTGTCGGTCATGGGAACAAGCCTTCCTTCGTATGGGTTCTAGTTAGATGCGTGCGGACCCCGGCCAGGATCGCCCTGAACCGGGCGGGAAGGCTGGCGCATCCAATCGTAAGTCCGTACGATAGTAGGAAATCGGCGGCGGCCGATCAACCCTGGCCGCGCGTCCCGCGCGGGGTTATCCCCACGGCGCGAGCTCGTTCCCGTACCAGGAGGTAACCTGGATGATCCGCAAGACTTCGATGGTTTCCGTCGCGCTCGCCGCGGCCCTGCTCCTCGCCGCACCGTTCGCGCTCGCGGCGCCCACGACGTGGACGATCGACACCAATCACTCCAGTGTCGAATTCTCGGTGCGGCATCTCTTCAGCAAGGTGCCGGGCAAGTTCACCAAGTTCTCGGGAACGATCGTCCATGACCCCGCGAACCCGGCCGGGTCCTCGGTGAAGGCCGAGATCGACGCCTCCACCATCAACACCGCGAACGAGAGGCGGGACAAACATCTCAAGTCGGAGGACTTCTTCGACGTCGCGAAGTATCCCACGCTCACGTTCGAGAGCACGAAGGTGACGGCGAACGGCGAGAACAAGCTCAAGGTGGATGGGAATCTCTCGATGCACGGCGTCACCAAGCCCGTGACGCTCGATGTTTCGTTCCTTGGTTCCGGGCCCGGTCCGGGCGGCGGCCAGGTCTCGGGCTTCGAGGCGGCCACCAAGGTGAACCGGAAGGACTTCAACATCATCTGGAACCGAAACCTGGATCAAGGCGGCACGCTGCTCGGCGAGGATGTGGAGATTCGGCTGAACATCGAGGCGAACACCGCTCCTCCCGCGGAGAAGAAGGCCGAGGCAGGCAACTCGAAATAGCCTAGACGGAGCGTGCTCCCAGTTCGCGCGCGAGATCGGGCAAAACGAGCAGATCTCCCTCCACGAACGGGAGCACGTTCAAGTCCCTAGGTTCGATCCACCGGATTTCGGCGCACTCGATGGGCCGGGGCGACCCGCCACGCGCCTCGCAGAGATGGAAGTAGATGCTGACGCGGCGGTCCGGGTAGACGTGGGTGAGGGCTCGCCAGAGCGGGCCGACGGCGACGTCGAGACCGATCTCCTCGAGCATCTCGCGGCGCAAGCACTCCTCGACCGACTCCCCGGAATGCCGTTTCCCGCCGGGGAACTCCCACTTTCCGCCCTGGTGGTCGTTGTCCTGACGGCGGGCCACCAAAACGCGCGTTCCGTTCCAAATGATTCCCGCGGCCACCTCGTACAGGCGCATGCCGCCAGTGTAGCCTAACGCGGCGGTAGGTCGGGAATCCTGTCGAGAATCGCTCCCGCTAAGGCTTCGCGCTCGCCTTCGGAATCGAGGCGTGCTTGAGCTCCTTCCGGAAGAAAGCCAGCGTCCGCACCCAGGCGTCCTTCGCCGCCGCTTCGTTATAGCCGCCCCAGGGATTGTTCACGTTCGCGAACGCGTGGCCCGCCTTCGGGTAGATCTTGAAGTCGACGCGCTTGCCCGCCTTCCGAAGCGCCACGCGGAACGCCTCCACCTGCGCCGGTGTCGGGCCCTTGTCTTCGGCGCCGAAGTTACCGAGTACGGCCGCTTGGATCTGTTTGATCGCCGCGGGATCGGTGATCGGCGCCCCGTAGTACATGACCGCGGCGCGGATTCCGGGGTCGGCGGCGGCGAGCCGAATCGAGTACTTGCCCCCCATGCACCAGCCGATCGAGCCGACGGCGTGCGCCCGCACGTCGGAGCGGCTCCGGACGAAGTCGGCCGAGGCGCGCATGATCTGGATCGCCTCGTCATCGGAGAGCCCGCTCATGTACTGGTGGGCGTCCTCCGAGGTGTTCGCGACCTTCCCTTTGTAGAGATCCGGGGCGAAGGCAAGGTAGCCCTCGCGTGAGAGGTTGTCCGCCTGCTGCTTGACCCAGTCGTTGAGGCCCCACCACTCCTGAACGACGATGACGGCGGGGTGCGTTCCCTCGCCGGCCGGAATGGCCAGATAGCCGGTGACCTTGGTGGATCCTTGCGTGAACGTGACCATGCCCCCGTCCGCGCGGTATGGAAGCGCGAGCGCTAAGGCGAGGGCGGTGAGCGCGGTGAGTCGTTTCATCGGGGTTGCCTCCGGGACGTGTCGTTCCTGGACCTAGAACCGATGCCAAGCATACCCGGTTCCGGCCGGAGGACGCTATGTCGTGGGGGGTGCCTCGGTCGGGCGCAGCCGGCCCAGCGCCCAGACCGCGTGGGAACGGACATCCGGGTCGGGGTCGGCCTCGGCCGCCCGCCGAAGTGCCGCGCCGGCCGCCGGATCGCCGGCGTTGCCGAGCGCGACAGCGACGTTTCGGACGAAGCGATTTCGCCCGGCGCGCCGCACGGCGGTGCCCGCGAAGCGACGGTGAAACTCCTCCGCGTTCAGGCTCAGGAGGGGGATGAGGAGCGGCGTGGCCTGCCCGGGCCGGTCCGCGAATCCGGGATCCGCGGACTTCACGGCAAAGCGGTTCCAGGGGCAAACCTCCTGGCAATCGTCGCAACCGAAGACGCGCGTGCCGATCAGCGGCCGGAACTCCTCGGGAATGGGTCCGTCGTGCTCGATCGTGAGATACGAAATGCAGCGCCGCGCGTCGACGATATAGGGCGCGACGATGGCGCGTGTCGGGCACGCTTCGAGGCACCGCGCGCAGGTCCCGCAATGGTTCGAGGCCGGCGGATCGGGGTCGAGCTCGAGGTCCGTGACGATCTCGCTCAGGAAGCACCACGATCCCGCGTGCGTCCGGATGACGCAGCTGTTCTTCCCGATCCAGCCGACGCCCGATCGCTCGGCCCACGCCCGGTCGAGCATCGGCGCGGTGTCCACCGCGGCGTACCAGTCGGCGCCCGGCGCGAGCGCGCGGACCGCGTAGGCCAGCCGGCGCATCCGGCGGCGGAGCCGCTTGTGGTAGTCGCCGCTCCACGCGTACCGGGCGATCTTGCCGTGAGCGCCAGAAGTCGCCAGGGGCGCCTCCGGCGCGGGAGCCGCCGCTTCTTCGCCCTTGTCCTTGGGCCATCCCCCTCGGTAGTAATTGGTGGCGAGCGAAATCACCGTGCGGGCTTTTCGAAACGTAGCGCCCGGATCGGCGCGGCGCGACGGATCGCCGGTCATCCAGCGCATCGTGCCGTGCCTTCCCTCGGCGATCCATTCTCGAAGCCTTTC
>DATEND010000378.1:0-4194 GCA_035275245.1 Candidatus Eiseniibacteriota bacterium | reverse complement strand
TCAAACCACCTGCGGCACGCGGAAGTAGTCGCCGTCCCGATCGGGCGCTTGATCGAGCGCGTCCGCGCGAACCTCGCTCGCGCGCGCCTCGTCGGGGCGAAGCGCGGGGGGCGCTCCCTCGGTCACCTGGCTCGTCGGCTCGATGCCCTCGAGGTCGAGGGCCTGGAGCTGCTCCACGTAGGTGAGGATCGCGGCCAGCTCCCGCGCCATGCGCTCCTCCTCGGAGTCCTCGACGCGAAGCCGCGCTAGAGCGGCGATCTTCCGAACGGTGGCCGCGTCAATCTGCATGGCTCAACTCCGCGAACGCCGCGAGGATCTTCTTCGTTCCGCCTCGGCGGAACTGAACCGTGAGCTTGGCGCGTTCCCCGATGCCCTCGCTCGCGACCACGACGCCCTCGCCGAATTGCGGATGGATCACGCGAACGCCGACGGGGTTCGGTCCGCCCCGGCCGTTTCCAGTCGCCGCGGCGGCCGCCGTGCGAGCTCGGGCGCGGGGCCGCGCGGCCCAAAGGTCGCGCTGCTCTTCGACCACCATACAGTCCGCCGGAATCTCGGAGAGGAATCGGGACATCCCACCGCCGCTCGCGTTCCAGGAGCGGCGAAACGAGGCGTGTAGCAGGTGCACGCGCCGACGCGCGCGCGTGAGCGCGACGTAGAAGAGCCGGCGCTCCTCTTCCAGCTGGTCCGGCTCGTCGAGGGAGGAGGAATGCGGGAGGAGCCCCTCTTCCATGCCGACCACGAAGACGATGGGAAATTCGAGTCCCTTCGCGGAGTGGATGGTCATGAGGTCGACGGTGTCCTCGCCCTCCTCCCAGAGGTCGACGTCGGTGAGCAACGCGACTTCCGAGAGGAATCCTTCCACGGTCGGCTCGTCGGCCCGCCGGGCGTAGGCCTCCGCGCCCGCGATCAGCTCCTCGACGTTCTCGATCCGCTCGGTCGCCTCGCTCGGCTCGTCGTCGAGCAGGTATTCGCGGAAGCGGATCTCGGCCAGCACCTCGGAGAGGCAGGCCGCCGGCGTGCGCTCGAGGAGCGGCCGCATCCGTTCGAACAGCGCCCCGACCTCCGCCAGCTTGCGGCCCGCGGCGGCACCGACGGCGCCCGTGAGCAACGGGTGCGCGAGCGCCTCCGGGACGGTCAAGCCGTGGGTCTCCGCGAACTCCTTCAGCCGGTCCGTGGTCGTCTTGCCGATGCCCCGCGTCGGGACGTTCAGGATCCGATACCAGGACACGGTGTCGCGGGGCTGGGCGAGCGCGCGAAGATACGCGAGCACGTCCTTCACCTCGCGCCGTTCGTAGAAGGAAACGCCGCCGGTCAGCTGGTACGGAATGGCGGATCGGCGCAGCGCGTTCTCCACGGCGCGCGACTGGGCGTTCGTGCGGTAGAGCACGACGAAGTCGCGATTGGTCCGATCGTGCCGGCGCCGCTCGTCGAGCAGGAGCGATACGACCATCTCCCCCTCCGACTCCTCGTCGGACACGACGTGGAGCGCCAGCGGATCGCCCACGTCGTTCTCGGTCCAAAGCTCCTTTTCCTTCCGAGCCGCGTTGTTCCGGACCACCGCGTTGGCGGCGCGCAGGATCGTCTGGGTCGACCGGTAGTTCTGGGTCAGGCGAAGCACCGTTGCCTTCGGATACCGCTCCTCGAAGGAGAGGATGTTCGCCACGTCGGCGCCGCGCCAGCCGTAGATCGACTGGTCGTCGTCTCCGACCACCATGAGATTCTGATGGAGGCTCGAGAGACGCTCGATCAGTTGGAACTGGATGGCGTTCGTGTCCTGGTACTCGTCCACCAGCACGTGGTGGAACCTCGTCGCGTAGTGGCGATGCGCGCCTTCGTCCAGGTCGAACAGGCGCACCGTGTAGAGAAGGAGATCGTCGAAGTCCATGGCCGCGCGGTCGCGAAGCGCCCGCTCGTAGCGCTCGTACGCTTCCGACAGCTTCCGGTCGACCGGCGAGAGCGCGGTCTTCGCGAACTCGGCCGCCGAAATGCCCTCGTTCTTGAGGCGCGAGATGCGCGCGCCGGCGCCCGCGGGCGTGAGCCGCTTGTCGTCGGCCCCGACCTCGCGTAGAAGCTCACGCAAGAGCGACCGCTGATCATCGGTGTCGTAGATCAGGAAGGAGCGCGGATAGCCGATCGCCTCGGCGTTTCGGCGCAGGATTCGGACGCACGTGCCGTGAAACGTGCCCAGCCAGGAGCGTAGATCGGCGCCGGCGCCGAGGAGCGACGCCGCGCGCTCCTTCATCTCGCGCGCCGCCTTGTTCGTGAACGTGAAGGCGAGGATGGCCTCGGGGGCAACTCCACGTTCCTCGATCAGGTGGGCCAGCCGGCCGGTGAGGACGCGCGTCTTCCCGCTCCCCGCGCCGGCGAGAACGAGAAGCGGTCCGCCGGGGTGCTCGACGGCTTGGCGCTGCACCGGATTCAACTGCACGGGGTTAGTACTCCAGTCGGATTTTGAGGTCGAGATTGTATTGCTGTTCGCCGGACCCGAGAACCGTCGTTCTCTGGGTCAACTCCCTTCCTCCCCGGAGGAGGAGGTGCCGCGTGACGCGGTACTCGGCGACGAACTGATCATTTTGCCCCGAGAAGTCGCGAGAATAATTGAGAAAGAGGTCGCTCGTCACATACTTTCCGACGCCGACCGCGCCCAGATCGATCGGCCCACCTACGGTTTCTTGGGTGGTGCCCGAGCGCTCGCCCGATCTCAGGTCGATCGTGTCGATGAATCCGCTCGAGGAAAGCCACCGCTCGGCGTTTCGGAAGAGGTAATCGCGGATCGGCACGTTGAGCCCGGAGCTCGATTCGCCGCTGGAAAGGGGATCGTCGGCACCCGCTGAGATCTGTCCGAACGTGAGCGCCTTCCAGAGGTCCGCCTGCGCCACGCCCTCGAGGCCCTTTCCGCCCCAGAGGTGGACCACCGGCTGGCTCGCGCGCCCGGTCAGGGATACGTTGATGACGTGCTCCTGGTCGAGCCGTGTCTCCCCGTCCACGGCCAACTCGGGGTCGATCTTGTCGACGCTGTTGAACGTGAAGTCGCCGGTCAGATTCCCGATCTCGCGCGTGAAGAAGTAGTAACGCCCCTTTTTCACGCTCATGACGCCGAGCGCCAAGTCGCCGGCCCCGTCGTTCATCAGCCGGAGCTTCCCGGTCAATTCGACGTCGCTGTCGACCGTCCGGTAGAAGAGCCCGTTCGGCACGTCCACCGTCACGTCGTACAGGAACGGCACCTCGGCCGGGGGCTCCTCGGAAGGCTCCGTCAGCTTGAGGGTGAGGTCTCCCTTCGAGAGGACCGCGTTCCCCGTGATGCGCGGCATGATCTCACCCGACCGCGAACGTCCGTTCTTGACGTCGAACGTACCGGTCACGCGCAGGAGGTAGGTCTCGCGATCGCTGGTGGTGAAGTCGGTCGCTCTGATGGTGAACGCATACTCGCCCGGCGGACCCGAAGCCACCCGCGTCCCCGGGGGCGTCGCGCTCCAGCGCCATGTGCCGCTTCCGGTCAAGCGCCCGCTCTTCCCCTGCCGGGCCGTCACCTCCGTGATCGTGAGCTTCTCCTCGTCGAACGCCCCCAGGAGCTTGATGCCTTCGAGCACTTCGTCGCGTCCCGCGACCCGCAGCATGCCGTCCGCGAGCTCCATCGAGCCCGTGATCTTGGATTTTCGGGGTGTCCCCGTGATATCGGCGGTGATCTTCAAGCGTCCGCCGCTCGCGCCGATGAGCGGGCTCACGAGCGCCGCGATCTTGAAGTCGGCCTCGGGCACGCGCACCGAAAGCCGCAGCGGATCGTCGCGCAGGATCCGCTCCTTCGCGAACACCGAGAGATCGAGCGGGAAGTCTCCTTCCACCGTCGAGTTGCTATTTCCCTGCGTGAACTCGAGCTTCGCGATGGCAAGGCGGCGCGCGGCGTAGGCGAGGGCCAGGCCTTGGACTCGGCCTTCGACGCCTTGATAGGTCACCCACGGGACGTTCCCGCTCAGCGTGATGACGGGCGCTTGGGCCGTTCCGGTGATCCGCGTGTCCAGCGTCGCGGTCCCGTCGAGCGTCCGAAACGTCGTGTCGGCGGCAGCGAGGACGGCCAGGTCGAGGGAGTCGACGTCACCGGTCAAGGCGAGGGTCACGCGCGAAGCCCACGTCTCGTCCTTCTTCGCGATGCGTCGGAGGCTCTCCTCCAGCGTGAACGGAGCCCGCACCGTTCCG
>DATEND010000377.1:0-2644 GCA_035275245.1 Candidatus Eiseniibacteriota bacterium | reverse complement strand
GGTCGCGTTGACGCTGGAAAGCGGCCTCTCCGACCTGACGCTCGAGGGCGTTTCCTCGCGTGTCGACTCCACGTCCATTCGCCTCGTGGGCGAGGGCTTCGCGGTCCGTCGCCAAGGGGCCCGCGCCAACCTCTGGAGCGGGGACAAGGTATTTCGCCGCTTCCTGGGCGACTCGATCACGTTCCGTTACGCGAATCGTGCATACCGCGGCGTCCTGGCCGGAATCGACGGAGACGAACTCTTCATTCAGCGCCGGGACTCGGCCGACGTCCTGATGATGTTGCGGCGAGGACAGCTCTCGGAGGTCGAGTTCTCGGGGCGGCGGCCGGTGGGGGCGCGCCCTTCGCTTTGGTGGCGCGTCGAGAGTGCGAAGGGCGGCGAGCGTTCGGGGACGCTCTCCTACCTTATATCCGGGCTTCGATGGGAGGCGGAGTACACCGCCGTGCTCGACGTGCTGGGCAAGACGGTGGAGTGGAGCGGCTGGGCAACCATCGTGAATCGCGCCGGCGCTTCGTTCTCGGGCGCCCGGCTCTCGATGGTCGCGGGTGAAGTGAATCGGGCCGGGGGAGCCGTCGCCCGTGGGCAGGACTTGGAGCAAGCGCCGGCCGGCGCGGGCGCCAAAGGCCCCGCCGACTTCTTCGCGTACCACATCTACCCGGTCAGTGAGCCGATCGACCTCGACGCTTCCGGAATGGCGCAGGTCGCGATCGTCGCTCCGTCGATCGTTCCGGCAAGACGCACGTACCGCTACGACGGAGCGCGCGACGGCTCCAAGGTGCTCGTCTCGATGGAATTCGCGAACGATCGGAAGGAGGGGCTTGGCATTCCGCTGCCGGCGGGACGCGTGCGTGTCTACGCCGCCGATCCGTCCGGCGCCATGACGCTGGCGGGCGAGGATCGAATCGGGCACACCGCGGCCGGCGAACGCGTCCGGATCCTGAGCGGCGTCGCTTTCGATCTCGTGGGCGAGCGGGCGCGCCTCTCGCACGCGCGCGTTTCCCGGTCGGTGACGGAGGATCGATTCCAGATCCGGATCCGAAATCGCGGAACGAAGGACGCGGTCGTGACGGTCGTGGAGAACCTGTACGGGAACTGGGAGATCTCCGACAAGTCGTCCGATTATCGGAAGAAGGACGCCGAAACCGTCGAATTCGACGTGAGCGTCGGCGCCGGCAAAGAGGCGACGCTGACCTACACGGCGCGCTTCAACTACTGAGGCGGCCCACGATGCGCGTCGGCGGAGTGCGCGGCGGTGGCGTGTGCGGCGGCGGAGTGCGCGGCGGCGAGATGGCGCGGCGCGGCATCTCGCGAATTGGCGTGGCGCTCGTGGCCTGCGCCACGGCGCTTGCGGCGGAGCCTCCACCGAGAGCCTCCGCCGACTTGGCCTGGGTCACGTTTCGCGATCGAGGTCCCGAGGGTTGGGCGGATTCGGCGCGCGCACGATCGGAGGCCGACGCGTTCCTCACGCCGCGCGCGCTCGCGCGAAGGTCGAAGGCCGCGGGCGCCCCCGCGATCGATCTCCCTCCACCCGCGCCCTACGTCGCCGCGCTCGAGTCCGCCGGAGCGCGCGTCCGCGTGCGCTCGCGCTGGCTCAACGCCGTGAGCGTCGACGCACCGCCCGCGGCGCTCGAACGCATTCGTTCACTCCCCTTCGTCGCGTCGCTCGCGCCCGTCTCCACGATGGAACGCCAGGCGCCGGGGGTCACGGCGGGCGTCGCCGCCCCCGCGACCGCCGAGGAATTCAACTTCGGCGCCGGCGGCGACCAGCTCGACATGCTCCACGTGCCCGAGGCCCACGCGATGGGGTACACCGGCGCCGGCGTCTTGATCGGCGTGCTCGACACCGGCTTCGAGCTCGCGCACGAGTGCTTCGCGCGTCTCGACGTGCGAGACCAGCGCGACTTCGTCTTCAACGATTCGAACACGGGCTTCGACGCGAGCCAGGATGCCGTCGGGCAGTCGAGTCACGGGACGGCCACGCTCTCGGCCATGGCGGGCTATGCGCCGGGGAAACTGATCGGGGCCGCGTACGGCGCGTCCTTCCTTCTCGCGAAGACCGAGCGGACCAACTCCGAGCGCCCGATCGAGGAGGACTACTGGATCGCGGGACTCGAATGGGTCGAAGCGATGGGTGCCGACGTCGCGACCACGTCGCTCTCCTATCCCGATTGGTATCGCCGCGAGGAGCGCGACGGCCGAACGGCGCCGGTCACCCGGATGGCGAATCTAGCCTGGGAGCGCGGTCTCCTGCTCGTGAACTCCGTCGGAAACTACGGGCCGGGCGGAACGACCCTCGCGCCTCCCGCCGACGCTCCAGGCGTACTGTCGGTGGGCGCGGTGGATCGAAACGGCCGCGTCGTCGGGTTCTCGTCTCGCGGCCCGGCCGCGGACGGCCGCGTGAAGCCGGAACTCTGCGCGCTCGGATCCGGCGTCCGCTTGGCGGGAGCGTGGGGCCACGACGCGTACGAATTCGCTAGCGGCACGTCGTTCGCGTCGCCGCTCGTGGCCGGCCTGATCGCCCGCCTGCTCGCGAGCGACGACTCGGCCGGCGTCGAGCAGGTGGTCCAGGAGCTCGCGGCCTCGGCCCCCGACCGCGGCAGCTCGCGGCGCGATCGGCGCTCCGCCTATCTCGTGGGCATGGAGC
>DATEND010000376.1:0-13817 GCA_035275245.1 Candidatus Eiseniibacteriota bacterium | reverse complement strand
GCCTCTGCTTGGGGGGGAGCGCGCCCCTCGGGGTTGTTGCTGTCGGGGGACCGAAGGGCGCGCGGGGGTCGATGTCGCTTCGCGCTAGGCGGCTCCGCCTGTGGGAAGCGAGAACTGAAAGTCAGGGGAGAGAACCCGGATCTCGCGCGTCAGCCCCCGGATCTGATCCAAGAGCTTCCGTTCGCCCGTCCGCTTCCATTCCCCGTACGCGTCCAAGAGTTCGTCCTGCATGTTCCGGAGCGACTGCTCCCTCGCGTCCTCGTCCACCGTGCGCTCGAAGCGGGTGACCTGGGCGCCGCGGAACCGCGTGGCCAGATTCCACCGCTCGCCGCGCATGTGCGAGAGCATCTTGTGGTAGCGCTGGAGGCCCACCGTCAGCTTCTCGAGCACGCCGCCCAGCGTCGTGGCGGGATTCTCGAGCAGCTCTCCATACGTATAGGAGAAGTGGTACCAGTTCGGGCTCCGGCCCACGTCCGCTTCCTCGCCGGACAGGAGACCCTCGCGCCGATTGGGCACGTACGGTCCCACCTGTTCGAAGACGCCGACCGAAATCAGAAGCACGTCCTCGGGCGTGCGGTAGATCGTGTATCGAAGCGATCCGCGGTGCGTGCTCGCCAGCCGGCGCCACGCCGCCACGTCGTACCGTGAAAGGAGCCGAGTCCGCTCGGGTGGCAGCGGAATCTGCGCCTCGATCTGATCCTTGAGCGCCGCGAGGTACGCGTCCACGTCCTCTTGAGGAAGCGGGTCGCCGTTCTTCGGCGTGCCCTCCGCCTTCGTCAGCAACAGGCAGTTGATGGCGACATAAGATGTCGGCCGAACCTTTCTCGGGCTCATCTTGCTCGCCAGATATTTGCGGGCTGCTGACATTGCGCTTCCCCCACGCTTTTGCTTCGCCTCACCCCACCTCACCGCCGCATTCGGCATTCGCCGCGCGGCGTCGCAATCCCCCACTGCAGCCTTCGTGCCGAATGCTGCCAAGGTTTTATTCGGCCCCATAATTTGTTGCAAGGCAGGCGCTTATCGAGGTGGATGGTTTCGTTTCGATCGCGCGTCTGAGACCGAAAGTCCTCCAGATGTGGCCTCTTCCAACCGAAAGGTCGGGTTGAACCACCCATTTCAGGGAGGCCGGAAGGGCGTGCGGAATGCGGCCAGATTTGCATCGTGCCCGCTTCGAGACGCATGAGAACTCGCCGGCACCTCTGCGCCGGTCCGGGATACGGCGTTGGAAGTGGCTGTTTTGCAGGCGGTTAGTGCGGGTTTGGTGGCGCTCTTGGTGGCACGCTCCTTGCCATCAACATCGGAGCACTCAAGCAGATACGGTCGATGGACCTCTAGGAGGCAACGCGTGCGGAACGACGCGATGACGAAGCACGGAACGCGTGGAGTGCTCGTCTTTGCCGTGGGCGACGTCTACTTCGGCGCCCATGTGGAAGAGGTGGCGGGGCTCATCGATGCCGATCGCTTGGCGCCGCTTCCGCGACAGCATGGAGCACTCGCCGGCGTCGTCGCCTTTCGAGGAGCCATGGTTCCCGTGCTCGACCTCTGCGCCGTCCTCGACTACGAGTGGCCCTCGCCGAGCGCGTCCCGCTACGCGATCGTGCTCGCGCGCGGCCCCGAGCGCTTCGCCCTACTCATCCCCTCGCTTCCGCGGATCGTTTCGGCCCGCGACCTCAAGGAGTCGGATCCGTCCGACGAGGATGGGTTTGGTTCGCTGGTCGAGTCCGTCTATCAGGCGGGGGACAAGACGGTCCACTGCCTCACGTATTGGTCGATTTTCGAATCGATCGTGACGCCGGCCGGCGCGAATCGTGCCGGACGCGGTCTTGCGAACGGGGGTTCGACCCATGGTTGATCCGCGACGAGATCGTCGGGCACCCGAGGCCGCGCCCGTCGTCGTGCCGCCGGAGCCGTCGTTCGCGATCCCGCTCTTCGTGATCGTTCTTGGCGCGGGGTTGGGTGCCGGTCTCGCGGGCCACTTCCTTCCGGGCAAAGCCGGCCTCGCCGGCGCGGTCGTCGTGGCGCTCTTCGGCGCCGTGATTGCCGCCTTGGTCGGCGGTCGGAAGCCGGTCGCGGCCCCGAAGCCGGACCGGCACGGCGTCGAGCAAGAGCTGGAGCAGGAGCGCCACGCCTCGGCCTCCGCGGTGCGCGAGGTGGAGCGGACGAGGCGACAGATCGAGACCGCCATTCAGGTGATTCGAGAGGGGAAGGATCCCCTCACCGAGATCGCCGAGCTGCGCGTGGGACCGCTGCGCGAGCTCCTCGAGGCATCGAAAGGCGGCACCGCTCCGGTCGTGAGCCGGCTGCCCCTCGGCGAAGAGGAGTTGATCGGCGCCGATGCGTTTCCCGAGCCGTGGCCGGCCGGCATCGACGATCCGTCGCCCCTGGACCCCCGCGTGCGGGCCGAGGCGCGTCGCGGCCTCGATCAGTTGATCGACGGCCTCTCGCGCATCGGCGCGTCGGTTCGTCGTCAGGCCTCCGCGCAGTCGGCTACCGGTTCCGGCGCGGCGGGGCGCACGCCCGCGCAGCTCGTCGACGCGGTCGTCCAGACCGCCGCAGACGGGATCGAGGATCTGGCCGCCGGGCTCATGCGCGCGAACGAGCTGGCGGGCGTCGCGGAGCGCGTCACCAACAAGGCGACGCTCCTCGCGTTGAACGCGGCGCTCGAAGCGACGCGCTCCGGAAGCGAGGCGTTCGCCTCGATCGCCGAGGAGACCCGGCGTCTCGCGGAATTCGCGCGCGAGGCGACCGACACGATCTCCCGGCTCTCGAGCGAGATCGAGTACAAGGTGGGCGAGACGATCACCGCGATTCACGCCACGAGTGAGGACGCGAAATCGGCGGTGGCGACGCTGGCAGCGAGCCCGGCCGGCTCCACGCCCGCTTTCGCGTCTGCCGTGTCCGTCGCGGAGGTGGAGGCGCTGCTCGAGCGAGCCCGAAACATCCGCGCCACCCTCGGCAGCCTCGGCGACGCACCGACCGCTCCCGCTCGCGCCGAGAACGAAGAAGACGCTGCGGCTCCCGCTCCGGAGCCGGCATCCGCCGAAGACGAAGAGAAAGCGGAGGCGAACCCTCAGGTGATTCTGCTTGAGGGACTGAGCCCCGGCTCGAAGCTCGAAGACTGACGCACGCCCTCCGGGGAAGGAGCGAAACGCCTTCATGCGAACCGCCGCATCCGAACATTTGAGCCACGCGCAAATCATGTCGCGCCTGAGCGCGACGTTCAGCGCCCTGATCAAGGAGCAGATCGAGGCGGTGAACCGCTTTCTCGACAGCGATGCGGAGGACCTCGAGTCGAGCGAGCTTGGCGCGATCGTGGAGCTCGCCGTCCGGCTGGTCGAGCGAAGCGCGGAGTGGCTCCAGGTAACCGAGGTGGCCAGCCTGGCGCTCGAGATGCGCGAGACGCTCTCGCGACTGGGCCAGCTTCGCCCCGCGCATCGCCAGGAGATGATCTCCCACTGCCGCGTGGCCCTCGATGCCGAGGCCAAGCTTGCGGAACTCCTCCGTACGGAGGGATTCGGCGCTCTCTTGGAGCACGCCAACCTCGTCAGCGAGGCGGTCGACGGACTTCGGGCCGGGATGTCCCGTGCCAAGGCGCAGGCCCTTTCGGCCTCGCGCGGCGTGATCGACGACGGCACGCCCGACGTCGGCCCGCACGAAAATCTCTTGGCACTCACCTTCGAGATCAAGAACGCGCTCATCCACCAGAACGACCGGATCGGCACCATGAGCGAGACGGTCAGCCATACGTTCAAGTCCGCGCAGACCGTCCTGTCCGAGTGGGAGGGGATGGTGAAGCTGGTGGAGCGCCGGCGCATGCAGGGCGAGAGCACCGATGGAGCGATTCCCGAAGGGAAGACGCTCGTGATTCATCAGGAGCTCCAGGAGACGACGGCGGGCCTTCGCACGCTGACCCACGAGCTGAGCCAGCTGATGGGGCTTCAGTACGCGTTGGAGCGCCGGGCGCGCGACTTGGACGAGCACCTGCTCTGGGAATTTCTCGATCCGCTCGACCGTTTCGTCGATGAGCTCTACGAAGCGGCGGCGCGCCACGATGGAGACGCCCGGCGCACCGTCCTGACCGTGCAGACCGGCGGCGTCGGATTCGAACCCGAGATCGGTTCGATCCTCCTTCCGCTCGTGTGCCGCCTTTTAGAAAGCGCGGAGCCCTACGGCCAGGACGTCTCGGCGCCGGAGATTCGGTTCAGCGCGGCGCGCGAGGGGCTCGAGGCCCGCATCGCCGTCGAGGGTGCGGTGCGATTCGACCACGAGGCGCTCCGGATGCTCGAAAGCGCGCTCGAGGACCTGGGTGGGTTCGCGACGGTCCAAGGCGGCGAGCCGAACGAAACCTCATTGCATCTTCAATTTCCGATGGCGCGTTCGCTTCGATCCTTCCTCATCGTGGAGGCGGCCGGGCAGCGGATCGCGCTCCCGTGGAGCGCCGTGGAACGGATCCACGCCTCCGCGGACGAGCTCGCGTGGACCGCGACTCCCGAAACACGGCGCGTCCACTCGATTGCCTCGCTGTTCGAGGAGTCGGGAAGCGGAGGCAGCGAGACGGCAGAGGTCGAGGCCGCGCCCGGACCCGAACGCGAATGGCGTCCCCTCGCGGTTCTTCGGAGCGGCGGCGGCGCCGTCGTCGTGGGTTTCGACCGAATCGTGTGGCGGGAAAACGCCCGGCTCACGTCGTTGCCCCCGCGGCTCTGCCCCGTCGAGGAAGTGCTGGGCGGCATCGTGGCGCCGGACGGCGGCGTCACGCTCGTCTTGAACCCCGGCGCCGTGGTGCGACGCCTTCTGGAAGCGCCGGCCCCGAATCCGAAATCGGCGTCTTCGGAAGAGGCCGCGTCATGAAGGCGCTTCGGATCGAGCGCCTCGGGAGCCGCGAGGAGTTCCACTTCGCGCTGCATGGATCCGTGGACGAAACCGGGGCGCGCGCCTTGGACCGCGTGCTCTTCGAGTGCCAAGCGCGCGGCGCGCGAGAGGTGACGCTCGACTTCACCGGCGTCACGCTCGTCTCCACGCTCGGCACCGCCGTGCTGGCGCGCCAAGGGCGCGTCTATGAGGGAACCGAGCGACGAATCGTGGCCAAGGGGCTCGCGCCCCAGGTGCGCGCCGTGCTGGGCGAGGTCGGGGCGATCCTCTATGAAGAGAACGCCGCTGCGAGCGCGGCGCCCGCGCCGGCGCCAACGCCAGCGGCCGCGGCGGATGCCAAGAGGGACTCCCCGTTCGCGCGGGAAGTGACGCTCGCCGCGGACGCGGTGGTCGCGACCGCCTCCACGCCCTCGGACGTCGCCGCGCTCCAATCGCAACTTCGTCGAAAGATCGTCGAGTTCCGAAACCTGTTCGAGATCACGCGCGCCCTGAACCTGGCGCTGGACCTGGACGAGGTGTTGAACCTCTTCAGCCTGAGCGTCATGGGGCAGTTCGGCGTGGAGCGCCTGGCGCTCTTCCTTACAGACCCCGACCGCGAGGGAATCCTGAGCCCGCGCCAGGTGCGGGGCTTCGCGCAGAGCCACTTCCGCGACTTCCTCGTGCCGCCCGACGTCATCGAGTCGGTCGCGTCCGAACAGACATTCTTCACGATGGGCGACGGCGAAGACGGCGACGAGTCCCGCGAATCCCTGCAGGCGCTCCGCCAGTCTGGGCTCGAGTGGGGCGTGGCGCTTCGGGTGCGGCGGGACCTGATCGGCGTCCTCTTCATCGGCGGCCGAAGCGGCCGAAATGGATTCCAGGAGGACGAGCGCGATTTCCTCACGATCCTCACCCATCAGGGCGCGGTGGCCATCGCCAACGCGCGCTTCTACCGCGCGCAGGAGGAACGGAATCTCGGCCTCGTGCGGGGCATGATGGCGCTCATCGAGAGCCGCGACACGTACGCGAAGGGCAGCACGGAACGCGTCGTCCGCTACGTGACCGCGGTCGCGCGGCTCCTCAACTATCCCAAGGATCTCCTCAAGTCGCTCATCTACGGCGCGGTCCTCCGCGACATCGGAATGATTACGGTGAGCGGCCTGATCTTGAAGAACCCGGCGCATCTCTCCGAGCACGAGTGGGCCCTGATCAAGCAGCACCCGATCCGGGGCGCCCAGATCCTCGAAGAGATGAACTTCCCGAAGGAAGTGATCGAGGTGGTGACGAACCACCACGAGCGCTGGGGCGGCGAGGGGTATCCGAGCGGGCTCAAAGGACACGACATTCCGCTGGGCGCCCGGATCGTTTCCCTCGTCGATGCGTACGTCGCCATGACCAGCGAGCGGCCGTATCGCCGGTCCCTCCCGTACGAGAAGGCGCGCCAAGTCATCGCCGAAAACTGGGGGACCCCGTTCGATCCCGCCATCGTCGACGTGTTCCTGGACGTCCTCGAGAAGATCGAGAAGCGCTCCAGGCTCAAGGCAGGCGAGCAAGCCGCGGTTCCCGATCCCAATTCGTCCGCGGAGCCAGCAGAGCTCGATCCGCTCTCGGCCGGCGCGACCATTCCCGTTTCCACGGAGAGCCGCCCATGAGCGCCGACAGCCTTCGCCCCACACTCGATCCAGGCGCCACGAAGGCCAAGCGCTCGATCCTCGTCGTCGACGACGATCGGCGCGTCGTCGATCTCCTGAACATCTCGCTGACGCAGAACGGCTACAAGGTCACGACGGCGATGACCGGCGAAGAAGGACTGGACGCGCTCCGCCGCGAGACGCCCGACCTGGTGATTCTCGATTTGAGGCTGCCCAAGAAGACCGGCTTCGAGGTCTGCGCCGCCATCAAGAGCAGCAAGGATACGGCGCACATTCCGGTCATCATGGTGTCCGCCAGCGCCGAAGTGGACGCGCGGCTCCAGGGGCTCATGCATGGCGCCGACGACTACCTGACGAAGCCGTTCTCGCCGAAGGAGCTCTTGATCAAGGTGCGGCGGATCTTCGAACGGCTCGAGCGCTCGGAGGTTCTCTCGACGAAGAACCGCGAACTCGAGACCGAGGTCGCCCGAAACCGCGAGGACCTCTTGGTCCGGAACAAGGAGCTACGGTTCCAGGTCTACAGCCTCGAGACGCTGATGGAGCTGACGCACCAGCTCAACTCCTCCCTGGATCTCGACCACACGCTGAGCACCTTGATCCTGAGCGTGATGGGCCAGCTTCGGGTGAACTCCGCATGCCTCTTCCTCACCGATCAACGCGAGGATCCGACGCGGCTCGACCCGTGTACGTTCAAGGGACTCAAGGAAGATCAGGTGCGGTCCATCTCGCTCGACTATCACGGCGCCTTCGTCGAGGCGATCCGGCCGATGGAAGGCGACGACACGCGCCCCGTGCGCCTGGCCGAGCTGGAGCACGATCAGGACCTCGAGCCGGCGGTCGGTTCGCTGTACGCCGCTGGCCTCACCCTCGTCTGCCCGGTCGTCATGAAGCAGAAGCTGACGGCGATCCTGGCGGTCGGCGAGAAGGTGAGCGGCCAGGAGTTCCAGTCCGCCGATCTCGAGATGCTCGGCGTCCTCTCCGAATCGGCGGGGATCGCCATCGAGAACGCGCGGCTCTTCAAGGACCTCCAGGAGGCGTACGTCTCCACGGTCCGGCTGCTCGTCTCCCGGATCGAAGAGAAGGACCCCTACACGCATGGGCATACCGAACGCGTCGCGGAGTATTCGGTCGCGATCGCGAACGCGTTCGAGTTCGACGCCGAGGAGGTGCAGCGCATCCAGTTCGGCGCCTTCCTCCACGACATCGGCAAGGTTCACACCGAGGACAACGTGCTCCACAAGCCCGGAGCGCTCACGGACGAAGAGTGGCGGATCGTGAAGATGCACCCGCTTCGCGGCGCCGAGATGGTGAAGGGCGTGCGCTTCCTGGAGCGCTGCGTGGACATCATTCGCCACCACCACGAGCGCGTGGACGGGAAGGGATACCCGGACGGCCTCAAGGGAGACGAGATCACGCTGGCGGCGAAGATCGTGAACGTTGCGGACGCGTTCGACGCAATGACGACCGACCGGCCGTACCGGGCCGGCCTGACCGTGGAGCAGGCCACGTCCCAGATGCTCGAGAAGGCGGGGACGCAATTCGCGGCGGAGGTCGTCGAGGTATTCGTCCGAGCGCTTCGAACCGGCCAGATCGAGCTCGTCAAGAACACGGCTCCCTGGATCGCGCCGTCGCCCAAACGCGGCGAGGCCGCGGCTGGCCGCCCTTAGCGCTGCCCACCGCAACCGCGAGTGGCGCCGCAGCCGCGGCGTTGACGGCGAACCCAACCGATAGCGCCCGCCGGGTTTGCCGACCCTGGACCCACAACCTGATCCATAAGAGCTGCCAACCGCTGGGGTCATTCCCGGGCGCCGCCGAACCCCCACGAGTCGGAAGCAAAACCCAGTAACTAACTAATTGGTATGTTTTTATCCCATGACTTGCGACGCGGCACCCCTCCGGCACGGCCCCTGCGATAGGGTCGATGCGTCGTCGTTGGCGCATCCGATGGCGGCAGCGAAAGCAGGTCGTCGAGTATGGGCGGGGCGTCCTCTGTTTGGGGGAGAGCACGGCGGAGTCGGGGCCGCGGTGCGGTGAAGCCGAGGAGGCGAAGAGGCGCCCCGCCTTCAAGTTAGCGAGGGGAGAGGGCGCGGGCTTCCGCCGCGTGGCGCCATCGAGCGCCCGGCGCGAACGCGATCGCGCCCTCCTCGTTTTTCGTTGCAGACGCTGGAGAAATTCGGCTAGAGTCTCCCGCTCGGAGTTGGCGTCACGGAGGTGCGAGGTGACCGAGAAGGATCCGAACAAGGTCACTTCCTGGAGGCAGATAGGTCTCCTTTCGTCGATCCCGTTCATTCTCGCGCTGGCACCCATCGTCGGATACTTCCTCGGGCAATACCTCGATACGAAGTTTCGGACGCGGCCGTGGCTGAGCATCGTCCTGCTCGGACTCGGGTTCGTCGCCGGAGTGCGCGAGACCATCAAGATCATCCGGTTGTCCCAGCGGGAGGATTAGTCCCTGTTCCTCGGTCGTAGCGGCTCGAGCGCGAACCTCCTGGAGCGCGCGCTTCGCGTCTCGTGGTTCATGGCGCTCGCCGTTGCCGCCTTCTTGCTCCCGTCGCGTCCACTCGCCGCCGCTTCGCTGGCCGCGGGACAGCTCATCGCGGCGTTGAACTTCTTCTTCCTCGAAAAGCTTGTGAAACTCTTCACAGAGGCGGCGCTCTCGAAGAACGCGGCCGAGGCGACCTTGCTCCGGGCGCGACTGCTGCTCTTCGGGGGCGTCAAGGTCATGGTCGTCTACGGCGGCGCCTTCGCGCTGACGCGCTGGCAGTCGCTTGAGCTCTGGCCGCTCATCGCGGGACTCTCGATCCCGCTTGCGGCGCTCTTCCTCAAGGCCATCATGCTGGCCGTCTCTTCCGGACCCGAAAACCTCTTGCGGCGGGCACCTTCGACGGCTCGTTCCTCCGGGAATCTAGCTAAGCCCGCCGCATTCATCTTGCTCGCCGGCGCGCTCTTCCTGTCGGCCGGGCCCGCGCGTGCGGAAGAGCCGCACGCCGCGACCACGCACGCCGCGACCACGCTCGCCGCGAAGACGCATGCCGATTCCGCGGCGACCGCGGTGGGGCACACCGCCGAAGGCGACGCGGCGCACGGAGAGGCTGCCGGCGGCGAGAAGCACGGCGGCGGTGGGGGAATGCAGCACCTGCCGAACTGGATCACGATCCTCAACGACTTCTTCCCGCAGAACGCCGTGGTCCACTGGATGCACGAGAACGAGTACCTCGTCTTCGCCTGGCTTGCGGGGGTCGTCTTCCTGGCGGTCACCTGGTTTGGAATGCGGAAGCCGAAGATGGTGCCGGGAGCGATCCAGAACGCCATCGAGTGGATGGTGGAGAGCATGGAGGACGTCTGCGGCGGGATGCTCGGGAAGCACCTGCACAAGTACTTCCCGTACATCATCGCCGTCTTCTTCTACGTCCTGACCATGAACCTGATCGGGATCATCCCCGGCTTCAAGTCCTCGACCTCCACGCTCGACGTCACGCTGGCGCTCGCTTTGATCACGTTCCTCTACGTGCAGATCACCGGGCTTCGAAACCTCGGCCCCTTGGGCTACCTCGACCACCTGGCGGGGTCGCCCCGCGACGTGGTCGGCTTCATCATGCTTCCGGTCATGATCCCGGTGCACATTCTGGGCGAGCTCGCGAAGCCGGTGAGCCTCTCCTGCCGTTTATTCGGGAATATCTTCGGCGAGGACACGCTGATCGTGGTCTTCGTCGGCGCTACCGCGCTTTGCTTGAAGGCGAGCCTCGTCGCGCTCGCCGTTCCGCCCATGCTCGGCATCTCCGCCCTCTTCATGCTGCTCCAGGCGCTGACGAGCATCGTTCAGGCGTTGATTTTCGCGCTGCTTGCGACGGTCTATCTCTACATGATGCTGCCTCACGAGGAACACGCGCACGGAAACGAAGAACACGCACACGCTTCGTCACACTAAGGGGAGGTGAGTTCATGAATTTTGCCGCCACGCTGGGATTGGGACTTCCGACCGGGATCGGCCTCGCCGCCATCGGCTCGGGCATCGGCATCGGATTCCTGGGACAGGGCGCCATGGGCGCGATGGGCCGTCAGCCCGACGTGCTCCCGAAGCTTCAGGTCGCCATGATCATTGGATTCGGCTTCGCGGAAGCCCTCACGATCTACGCGTTCGTCACGATGTTCTTCCTTCAGGGAAAGATCCAGTAACCGGTCGGAGGCGGTGCCGGTCCTGAGTTGGGCCCGGCGCCCCGCCCCGAACCTGGGAAGGCCTTATGGCAGATTTCGTACATCTGAATCAGCTCCTGGCGCACGCGCTCAGCTTCGGCGTCTTCTTCTTCCTCGTGCGCCTCGCGTTCGTGGCGATCATCTATCCGCCCATGAAGGAGCGGCGCGACCTCATCAAGGCCGAGTTCGAGCGAATCGAGCAGGAGAAGTCCGCGGCCAGCTCGCTCAAGGCGCAGTACGAGGCGCATCTCAAGAAGGTCGAGGCCGAAAGCCGCGAACGCATCCAGCTCGCGGTGGCCGAGGGGCAGCGCGTGGCCGCCGAGATTCGCGAGATCGCGCGCAAGGAAGCGCAGGAGACGATGACGCGCGCCCGCGAGGAGATCGCGATGGAGCGGGACAAGGCGCAAGTGACGCTTCGGGACGACGTCGTGGCGTTGGCGATGGACATCGCCAGCAAGGTGATCCGGGAAGAGCTGACGGCCGACAAGCACAAGCGGCTCGTTGACAACTTCCTGGCGGAGGCGGGGCAGGCCCGGTGATTTCGGTCACGCTCTCGCGGCGGTACGCCCGCGCCCTGCTCCAACTCTCCCGCCGGTTGAAGGAGATCGACCGCGCTCACGATGAGCTTCGCGCTCTTGCGGAGCAGATGGGCCGCGACGTGCGGATTCGGCGTTTCTTCGAGACGCCGAACATCGCGCGGACGGAGAAGCTCGTGTTTCTCGAGGAGCGGCTGAAGCCCCGGCTTTCCAAGTCGGTGTTCGGCCTCCTCATGGTGCTCCTCCGGCGCCGCCGCCTGGACCATCTCATCTCGATCGCGGACGAATTCCACAAGCTGGCCGAACAGGCGCAGGGCATCACGCGCGCCGTGGTTCGGTCGGCGGTTTCCATCTCGGACGCCCAGGCGGACGTGCTCACGCGCACGCTCGCGAAGCGGACGGGGCTTACGGTGTTGCTCACGCGCGAGATCGACCCCGCCTTGATCGGCGGCGCGATCGTCTCGCTGGATCATCAAGTCATCGACGGTACCCTCGCGACGGAGCTTTGGCGGATCCGCCGTCAGCTCCTCGCGACCCGGGTCCACGGCAGAGGTTGACGCATGGCGTTCAAGCCTGAAGAAGTGAGTTCGGTTCTCGAGCAGGAGCTCGAGCGGTACGAGTCCCGCCTCAAGATGGAGAGCGTCGGCACCGTGCTCCAGGTCGGAGACGGAATCGCGCGCATCTGGGGCCTCGACGACGCCATGGCGGGCGAGCTGGTGCTCTTCCCCGGCGACGTGTCGGGCATCGTGCTGAACCTGGAAGAGGACAACGTCGGCGCCGCGCTCTTCGGCTCCGCGGACAAGATCAAGCAGGGCGACAACGTGCGCCGCACCGGGAAGCTCGCCTCCGTCCCCGTCGGAAACGCGATGGTGGGCCGCGTGGTGAACGCGATCGGCCAGCCGATCGACGGCAAGGGCCCGGTCGTGACGACCGAAACGCGCCCGATGGAAAGCGACGCGCCGGGCGTGGTCGACCGCCAGCCGGTCAACCAGCCGGTGCAGACCGGCCTCAAGGCCATCGACTCGATGATTCCGATCGGCCGCGGACAGCGCGAGCTGATCATCGGCGATCGCCAAACCGGGAAGACCGCCGTCGCGATCGACACGATCCTGAACCAGAAGGGCGGCGACCTGCACTGCATCTACGTCGCGGTCGGACAAAAAGATTTCACGGTCGCCAAGGTCGTGAAGATCCTCGAGGATCGCGGCGCCATGGAGTACACGACCGTCGTCGCCGCGGGCGCGAGCGAGTCGGCGCCGCTCCAGTTCGTCGCGCCCTACACCGGCTGCGCGATCGGCGAGTACTTCCGTGACAACGGCAAGCACGCGCTCGTGATCTACGACGATCTTTCGAAGCATGCGGCGGCGTACCGGCAGCTCTCGCTCCTGCTCCGGCGTCCGCCGGGCCGCGAAGCGTATCCGGGCGACGTCTTCTACCTCCATTCGCGCCTCCTCGAGCGCTCCGCCAAGCTGAACGACAAGCTGGGCGCGGGCTCGCTGACGGCGCTTCCGATCATCGAGACCCAGGCCGGCGACGTCTCGGCCTACATTCCGACGAACGTCATCTCGATCACCGACGGCCAGATCTTCCTCGAGAGCGACCTCTTCTTCTCCGGCGTTCGGCCCGCCATCAACGTGGGCATCTCGGTCTCGCGCGTCGGCGGCAAGGCGCAGACCAAGGCCATGAAGAAGGTGGCCGGGCGGCTCCGGCTCGACCTGGCTCAGTATCGCGAGCTCGCGGCCTTCGCGCAGTTCGGCTCCGACCTCGACAAGGCGACCCAGGCGCAGCTGACGCGCGGCGAGCGAATGGTCGAACTCCTGAAGCAGGGCCAGTACCAGCCGCTCACCGTCGAGCGCCAGGTCGTGATCGTCTATGCGGGCACGAACGGCTATCTGGACGATCTGCCGGTGACGGCCGTGCGCGAGTTCGAAACCGGGCTCTATGCCTCGATCGAGAAGGACTACGCCGACGTCATGCACGACCTTCGGTCGAAGTTCGAGCTGACCGATTCGGTGGAAGCACGCCTCAAGAAGGCGATCGAGGCCTTCAAGGCCGAGTTCATCAAGACGAAGGGAACCCGCTAGTCCGTGGCGACACTCCGCGACATTCGGCGCCGGATCCGGTCCGTCCGGAGCACGGCGCAGATCACGAAGACGATGGAGATGGTCTCCGCGGCCAAGCTGCGCCGCGCGCAGACGGCCGTCGAGTCGGCGCGTCCCTACGCGACCCAGCTCCAAGAGGTGCTCGCGAACCTGGCGCAGGCGTCCGGCGACGTGAGCCACCCCGCGTTCCAACGCCGCGAGGTGAAGCGCCGCGTCATCGTGCTGATCACGTCCGATCGCGGGCTCTGCGGCGCCTTCAATTCGAACCTGATCCGCGCGGCGGAGATCCGGATGCGCGAGACCGGCCAGCCCACGCAGCTCGTGCTCCTGGGCAAGAAGGGCTACGACTACTTCCGGCGCCGGAACGCTTCCATCCTGACCCACAACGCCGAGATGGGCGGCGTGGCTTCGTGGAAGTACGCGGACGAGTTGGCGCGGAATCTGATGGCGCGCTACCAAGCCGGCGAGTTCGACGAAGTGGACCT
>DATEND010000375.1:0-2227 GCA_035275245.1 Candidatus Eiseniibacteriota bacterium | reverse complement strand
GAGCCGCGGAAGCGTCGAGCCCCACCGCTCGGGATAGGCGATCGCGTAGAGAAGCGGGAGGCGCATGTCGGGACACGAAAGTTGGGCGGTGACCGAACCGTCCACGAATTCGACCAACGCGTGCACGACCGACTGGGGGTGGATCAGCACGTCGAGCTGCGCGGGCTGTAGGCCGAAGAGCCAGCGCGCCTCGATGACCTCGAATCCCTTGTTCACCAGGGTAGCGGAATCGACGGTGATCCGCTCGCCCATGGACCAGGTCGGATGGCGAAGCACTTCCTCGGGCGAGGCGTCCGCGAGCTCGTCAAGATTGCGGCGCAGGAACGGGCCGCCCGACGCGGTGAGGGTCACGCGCCGAACGCTCTCCCGGGGCTTGCCGTCCAAGAGCTGATGGAGCCCGCCGTGTTCTGAGTCGACGGGTACGATCGTGCCGCCCCGCTCGGCCGCGATCACCGCCAGGAGCTCCCCCGCGAGAACGACCGATTCCTTGTTCGCGAGCGCGACGCGCTTCCCCTTCCGAAGCGCGGCGACCGTCGGCTTCAGGCCCGCGCTCCCGACCAACGCGTTCACGACGACGTCCGCGTCCTCCGCTTCCGCGAGGACCGTCAGCGCCGACTCGCCATCGAGCACCGTCCCGGAGAATCCGCCTCGGGCCGACGCAGCCGCGGCAGGGTCGACGAGGGCGATCGTTCGAACCCCGAACTCGGCCGCCGCGCGTAGGACGCCGTCGGCGTTGCTTCGCGCGGCGAGCGAGACGAGGCGGACGCGTTTCGGGAACTCGCGCGCGATCGCCTGTGCCGCCACGCCGATCGACCCCGTGGCGCCCAGAAGCGCGACCCGAATCACCGCGCCACCACCTGGTAGACGAGGTAGTAGTACACGACCGGAGCCACGAAGAGGACGCTATCGAACCGATCGAGCACGCCGCCGTGTCCCGGAATGATTCGTGACGCGTCCTTCGTCTCCGCGTCGCGCTTCAAGAGCGACTCCACGAGATCGCCCAACTGCCCGAAGAGACCCGCGAGTGCGCCGAGCACCCAGGCGTCCGTCGCCGTCAAGAAGGGCGCGAACCAAAGCCGGGCCAGCCACGCCGCGCCGATCGCGGCCGCGAATCCGGCGACGGCGCCCTCCACCGACTTCCCCGGGCTGACGGTCGGCATCAGCTTGTGTCGTCCAAAGGCAACTCCGACCCCGTACGCCGCCGTGTCGCACGCCCACGCGAGGAAGAACGGCAGGAGCGCGTACGCCATGCCGACACCGTACGGAGCGCCCCATGGGCCCGGAAGCTCGCGAAGCATTCCGATGTGCGTTCCAAGCCACCCGATGTAGAGCACGCCGAGCAGCGTCGAGGCTGAGTTCGCGACCGCCTGCTTTCCGGCTCCGCGCCTGAGCTCGGCCAAGAGCACCGCGCCGACGAGCACCGTCAGAAAACCGCCGAGGTGCCATTCCTCGACGCGCCCGGTGCGGAGCCGAAGGTAACCGCCGATGGGAAGGAGGAGCACCGAGAACGTTCCCGACTTCCAATGCGGCGCCAAGCCCTTCGACTCCATCATGCGGTAGAACTCGCCGAGGGCGAGGCCGAGGACCGTGATGGTGAAGAGGAGCCACGCGATGCCCCCTACCTTGGCGAGAAAGTAGAGGAGCGGGAGCGCGACGACAGCCGTCCCGATCCGCAGAGGCAACGACGCGTCGCGCGGGGCCGTACGGTCAGTTCGCGCGGCCGAAACGCCGGCTTCGGTTTTGGAAGTCATGGACCGCCTGATAGAGGTGTTTCCGGCGAAAGTCCGGCCAGAGCGTGTCGGTGACCCAAAATTCGGCGTACGCCAGCTGCCAGAGAAGGAAGTTCGACACGCGAAGCTCGCCGCTCGTCCGGATCAGGAGATCCGGGTCGGGGAGGCCGTTCGTGTCGAGCTCACGGCGGAAGAGATCGTCGTCGATCCGAGAGAGCGGGATCCGCTTCTTCCGGTCCGCGGCCACGAGGCGCCGCGCCGCGTCCACGATCTCCGCCCTTCCCCCGTACGAGAGTGCCAGGACCAGCGTCAGACCGTCGTTGGGTTCCAGGTAGCGGCGCGTCTCGTTCAGGATATTCTGGCTGCGTTCGGGGAGCCGCTCGACGTGCCCGATGGTCCGAAGCTGCACGTTGTTCTTCTTCAGCTCCTCCCGCTCCTCGCGCAGAACCTGCTCCAAAATCCGCATCAGGCCCGTGACCTCGCGCGGCGCGCGATCC
>DATEND010000374.1:0-3778 GCA_035275245.1 Candidatus Eiseniibacteriota bacterium | reverse complement strand
ACAACCAGGGCCAGGCCGAGCGCCTCGAGGAACTCCTCGGCGACGCCGACGCGTCGATCGAGGTGGGCGACCTGAACGGCGGCTTCGTCCTACCCGGCGCGCGTCTCGCGGTCTTCACCGACCACGAGATCTTCGCGCGCTATCGCCGCCGCCGCTCGCGGAAGCTCCGCGCGTCGGCCGCGGTGATGCGCGATCTGTTGACCCTGAATCCGGGCGACTACGTGGTCCACCTGGATCACGGGATCGGCGTCTACCGGGGGCTCAAGCGAATCGCGCTCGACGGCCAGGAGACGGAGTGCGTCCAGATCGACTACGCGGGGAACGACCGGCTCTTCGTCCCGATCGATCAACTCGGGATGGTGGAGCGGTACTCGGCCGAGGAAGGGCGTGCCCCGTCGGTGCATCGGATCGGCGGCACGACGTGGGCCCGTGTCAAGGCGAAGACCCGGAAGGCGATTCACGACATGGCGGAGGAGCTGCTTCGCCACTACGCGCTTCGAAAGGCGCGCCCCGGCCGTGCGTTCGCCGCCGACACGCCGTGGCAGCGGGAGCTCGAGTCGTCTTTCATCTACGACGAAACGCCGGACCAGCTGCGCGCGGTCGACGAGGTGAAGCGGGACATGGAGGCGCCAAAACCCATGGACCGCCTGATCTGCGGCGACGTGGGCTACGGCAAGACCGAGGTCGCGCTCCGCGCCGCGTTCAAGGCGATCCAGGAGGGCACGCAGGTCGCGCTCCTCGTGCCGACGACCGTGCTCGCGCAGCAGCACTACGTCACGTTCACCGAGCGCTTCGCGGATTTCCCGGTCCGGGTCGACCTCTTGAGCCGCTTCCGTTCCGCTCAGGAGCAGAAGGCGACGATCGAGAAGCTGGCGCGGGGCGAGGTGGATTTGATCATCGGCACGCATCGGCTCCTCTCCAAGGACGTCCGCTTCTCGAATCTCGGCCTTGTCGTCATCGACGAGGAGCAGCGCTTCGGCGTGGCACAGAAGGAGCGCATCCGCACGCTGGTCGAGACGGTGGACGTGCTAACCCTGACCGCGACGCCGATCCCGCGCACGCTCCACATGAGCCTCTTGGGCGCGCGCGACATGTCGGTCATGACCACGCCCCCGCGCGGGCGCTATCCGATCAAGACCGAGATCGTGGAGATGAGCCAGGACGTGGCGCGCGAGGCGCTCCTTCGCGAGGCAGACCGCGGCGGGCAGTCGTTCTTCGTGCACAACCGCGTCGAGTCGATCGATTCCATGGCCCACTACCTCCAGAGTCTCGTGCCGCAGCTGAAGATCGGCGTCGCGCACGGGCAGATGCGCGACACGCAGCTCGAGAAGGTGATGGTGGACTTCCTGGAGCGCCGCACAGACATCCTCGTGTCGACCTTGATCATCGAGTCGGGGCTCGACATCCCGACGGTGAACACGATGCTGGTGCATCGCGCCGACACGCTCGGGCTGGCGCAGCTCTATCAGCTCCGGGGGCGGATCGGCCGCTCGCACCACCAGGCCTTCTGCACGCTTCTCGTCCCGCCGGGTAAGGTCCTGAGCGAGGAGGCGGAAAAGCGGCTTCGCGTGATCGCGGAGCACGAAGAGCTGGGCGCCGGTCTCATGATCGCCATGCGCGACCTGGAGATCCGCGGCGCCGGAAATCTGCTCGGCCCCGAGCAACACGGGCACATGCTGAGCGTCGGGTTCGACCTCTATTGCCGGATGGTGGACGAGGTGGTGCAGGAGCTCTCGGGCCAGGCCGTCGAGCGGCGCCCCGAACCGGCGATCGCAAGCCCGCTTCCCGCGTTCGTTCCGGACGAATACGTGGCGGACCGGGACGAGAAGCTCGACATCTACCGGCGGATGGCCGGGCTCCAGCATCAGAACGAACTGGAGTCGCTGCGCGGGGAGCTTCGGGACCGCTTCGGCCCTCCGCCGGCCGAAGTCGAGCATCTCCTGGCGCTGAAGGGGCTTCGTTTGATGGGGCGGGACGCCGGCGCCGAACGGCTTCGCGTGGGCCCGGACCGGCTGGAAATCGAGCTGGTCGCGCCGCTCGCCCGAGAACGGATCGTGGCCCTCGTGTCCTCCTCGCCCGCTCGAATCGAATTCGCGGGGAGCGGCGCGAAAACGCTCCGGGTCACGAAACCGGCGGACCCCATGGGGCTGGCGACAAAGTTATTGCAACAACTTACACCCGCTGATAGCGTATCGCGTCCGCCCCTTCCCGCCTCCGGAAGTTGAACTCCCAGGCCCCTTTCGGGGTACAGGGAGTGTGCGGTTGCACGCGTTTTGGGGGCCTCCCGAACCGACATCGACCATTCATCCGTAAAGGACTGAAATGAGATTTGCTTCACCCGTTCCGTTCGAACGCCACCTGGCCGGCGTCGGCCGCCGCTTGATCCTCCTGCTCACGCTGGCGCTCGCCGTCCTCGTCCTTGGCGCGCTCGCCCCGCGCGCCATGGCCGCGATCCCTCCTTCGGCGCGGGGTCCCATCGCCACGATCGGGAAGCGGACCGTCGAGGCGCAAGACATCCAGCGTGCGGCTCAGGTCATGTACAACGATCCGCTCCGCGTCCGGAGCCCGGCGCAGTGGCGGCGGAAGCTCCTCGACCGCTGTGTCGACCGTGAGCTCCTGTCGATGGAAGCGGAACGCTTGGGGCTCCCGGACGATCCGGTCGTGCGAAAGCGTTTTCAGGATCGCGAGTACTTCCGGCTTTATCGCGAACTCCACGAGCGGGTCTTGGTCCCCGGGATCGAGCCCACCCAAGCGCAGCTCGACAGCCTTCGGAAGACCGGGCTCTACCGCTCCCTGGATCTCTACTACATCGTCATGTTCGACGACGAGCGCGGCACGCAGAAGGAAGTGGCGCAGAAGATCCTCGACCGGATTCGAGCTGGAGCTTCCTTCGATTCGATGGCGTTCACCTACAGCGCCCATCCGTCGCGCCTTCAAAAGGGCCACTTCGGCCCCACCCTGGTTCGCGACCTGGCGCCCGCCTCCTACAAAGACGTGAACGCCGCGAAGCCGGGGGACGTCCTCGGCCTCTACTCGGGTCGCCCCGGACGCACCACGTACCACCAGATCTACAAGATCGGCGGCTTCACGGAGCTGTCGGACGATTCGCTCCGGAACCTCGTTCGGACGGAGCGTTCGAACAATCTCATCCGGCTTCACGAGGAGGAGCTTCTGACCAAGTATCACTTCACGGTGGATCCCGCGACGGAGAAGGCCCTCCTCTTCACGCTGGGTAGCGAGGCGCGCGATTCCATCCTCGCGTCGCTCTCGCCGGATGGCACGCGTCCCGAACGGGGGGTTCGCCCCGCGCTGGGGATTCTGGCCCGCGTGGACGGCGATTCGCTGACGTTCCTCGATTTCCATAATCGGACGCGCCTCATGGTCGGCCCGACGGGCCGCCTTCGCGTCCAGGACGCGCTGCATCTCAGAGACATACTCGGGCGCGCCTTCTACCAGAGCCTCGCCGTCCGCGACGCCAAGGAGCGCGGATTCGCCTCCGAGCCCAAGACCGCGCGCGAGTTGCGCCTGATGCGCGACCAGGAGGCCGTGCTGGCCATGGTCGGTCGGGCGCGGCCGCCCGATCCGAAACCCGACGCGCTTCGAGCGTACTTCGAGTCGCACGCGTCCGAATATCAGCGGCCCGCGGCATGGGTCGCCCGCGTGGGGATGTTTCAGAGTCGGGACAGCGCGCAGGCCGCGCTTCGCGACTGGAACGGAACCGACGCGAGCGATTCGGCGTTCGTCGCGCGCGGGCTCGGGGAACAGCCCCGCGCCACGC
>DATEND010000373.1:0-5156 GCA_035275245.1 Candidatus Eiseniibacteriota bacterium | reverse complement strand
TGCGTCGAGGCCGACATCGCGATCGAGGCCGACTACCAGTACTACCAGTGGAACGGCAGTTCCTCCCCCCAGACGATCAACGACATCGACGCGGTCATGAACGCGGTCGAGCTCATCTATGCGCGGGACGTGAAGATCAGCTACCGCGTCTCGCACTACCTGATCCAAACCAGCTCCGGGAAGTACAACTCGACCGATGCGGGCACGAAGCTGGTGCAATTCCGGGACTGGTGGAACGCCAATCAGGGTTCGGTGGCGCGCGACGTGGCACACCTATTTGCCGGCACTCCGATGAACGGCGGCCTCATCGGCACCGCCTACTTCTCCGTCATTTGCACCACGAATTCCGCCTACGGCATCTCGGTGGCAAACTGGAGCACCCTCTGGGCCAACCGCGTGGGCGTGATAGCCCACGAGCTGGGGCACAACTGGGGCGCCATGCACTGCAGCAGCGCCGAGGCCGACTGCTGGATCATGTGTCCGAACATCGGCGGCTGCGCCGTGGATCCCACGCGCTTCAGCCCGGGCTCCATTCGAGAAATCGAGACCTATCGGAACGTAGCCGGCTCCTGCCTCGCCGCCGGGACCGGGACGCCGACGGCCCTCAATCCGACCGCCCGCGACGACCAATCGGTGGCCGCGCGCGGGACGGCTACAACGATCAGCGTTTTGGCCAACGACTTCGATCCAAACTGCCAGACGATTTCCGTCGCGAGCTACCCGTCGTCGACCTCGAACGGCGGCACGGTGACCGCGTCCGGAGACAATCTGGTCTATACGCCCTCGGCGAACTTCATCGGGCAGGACTCGTTCCAGTACACCGTTCGTGACGCCGGCGGAGCGCAAGCTACCGCGACCGTCACGGTGACCGTCCAGGACTACAAGAGCGCGGAGAGCGTAACGGGCGCCGTCGCCGGGTTACAGGTGCGCTACTACTACGTTCCGCCCCTCGACGGCAACCTCGGTTCCATGCCGACCCTATCGAATCCGTTCCGCGTCGAGACCGTGCAGACTCTATCCCTGGCGTCGACAACCGGCGTGGTCGGGTCGAGCGGACTCAAGGACAAGGTCGCGCTACGGGCCACGGGGAAGATCAATCTCCCCACGACCGACACGTACACGTTCTACCTGACGTCGGACGACGGAGCGAAGCTCTACATCGACGGCACGCTTCGCGTCGACAACGACGGAATCCATACGGTTCTGGAACGCTCGGCGAGCGTTTCGCTCACGGCCGGGGTGCACGACGTGCGCGTCGACTACTATGACGCGACCGGTCCGGCCATGCTCAGGTTGGAGCTCCGGAGCAACACGCTCGCTCGAAGCGAGATCCCCGCGACGATGTGGACCACCGGCGTGCAGGTCGCGTATTACCACCTCGACTCGTCCCTCCTGCCGCCGCTCAAGGCGCTCGTGCCCGAGAAGACGCAGCTCGTCACCACCGTGGACGTCCCCTTCTCGTGGGGCGCGTTCTCCGGAAGCGGCCGGTCCCTGCACGTGGGAGCCGTCTACGAGGCGTACATGACGGTCCCGAGCGACGGCGTCTACTTCTTCGACCTGACTTCCGAGGACGGCTCGAAGCTCTACATCGGGGATCAACTCATCATCAACAACGACGGGGTGCATAACCGCGTCACCCAATCCGGCGGCATTCCCCTCCGGAGCGGAGCGCACAAGACTCGGATCGAGTACTTCCTCCGCGACGGCGGTTCGGCCCTCACGATCTCGGTCTGGAGCGCGGCGCTCACGAAGCGTGTCGTCCCGGCCTCATGGTGGAGCCACCTCACGACCTACCACGTGCCCACCGACTACGCGACGATCAGCGCCGGCATTTCCGCGGCGACCGCGAACTCGATGGTGTGGGTGGCGGCGGGAACCTACGTCGGCGCGGCCAACAAGAACCTCGACCTCGGCAACAAGAGCGTGTCGCTCGTCGGCGGCGGCGGACCGGAGCTGACCATTCTCGACGCCGAGAATTCGGGGCGCGCCTTCCGCTTCGTCAACCACTCGCAGCAGGCGGCGGTCATCGAGGGCTTCACGATCTCGCGCGCCAACAACACGGCGGGCGGGATTGGCGGGGCGATGTTGTTCGACAACAGCACGCTCCGCGTTCGGAACTGCGTCATCGCCGGAAATTCGAATCCCGGGAACGGCGGCGCCATCGGGACCACGGGGAACTCGAATCCGATCTTCGAGAACTGCGTCATCTCCGGTAACCGCGCGGGCGGCGCCGGCGGCGGCATCTACACGGACACAGCCTCGCGACCGACGATCACGGGCTCCACGGTGAGCGGCAACTACGCCGTGACCTGGGGCGGCGGGGTCTGCGCCGCGGCGGGTGGCGTCCTCTCCTTCGACCGGTCCATCGTCTGGGGCAACGGCGCGGCCGGGTACGGAAACGACGCCTGGACCGTCGACCTGGCGAGTACCTTGAACTTTACCTGCTCCGACGTTCGAAGCGCGGGCATCGGCGGCGTGGGAAGCGAGATCTTCGGAACGAACACGATCTACAACGATCCTCGGTTCTGCTCTCCGGTCTCTCCGGCGCTAGCGCCGACGGCCGGAGGCGGCTACGGGGTCGCCGCCTCCTCGCCGGTGCTCTCGTCCGCTTGCGGTGGGCTCATTGGAGCGCGCGGGCAAAGCTGTAACGCCTCGATCACCGCGGCGGAGTCAGAGGTCCCCGGAGTGAGCGCGGCCACGCTTCTCGAGCAGAACGTGCCGAATCCGTTCAATCCCACGACGCGGATCGCGTTCACGCTCCTTCGTGACGCACGCGCGACGCTTCGGGTCTTCGATGCCACCGGGCGCCTCGTGGTCACGCTTCTCGACCGCGATCTCACCGCGGGACGGCACGTCGTCACCTGGGACGGCCTCGACGGCCGCCATCAGCGGGTCGCCACCGGCGTCTACTTCTATCAGTTGCGAAGCGGCGCGGAAATCCAGACCCGGAACATGGTACTCGTCAAGTAACCGGCCGTCCCCGGCCGCCCGGCCGCCCGTCCGAGAGAGGCGGCGGGGCCCCCCTCGACGCTGAGGCGGTGTGCTATGTTCGGCGGGTGGAGCCGACGAACGCGCCGTGACGAAACGTCGACGCAACCCTCGCCGGCGGACGACGCCACCCGTCCCCCCCAAGCCCGTCCGCAAGGATCGGTATCTTTGGCTCGCGGCGATCCTCGCCCTCACGTTCGTCGTCTACATCCCGAGCCTTGACAACGGATTCACGAACTGGGACGACACGCACTACGTGTCGGCGAACCCCCTCATCGCCCATCCGACGTTCCAGGGGATGCTGACGACGCCACTCTTGGGCAATTACCACCCACTCACCATGTGGTCCCTCGCCCTGAACTACAAGCTCTCCAAATATCACCCGTACTCCTATCACTTGCTCAACCTCCTGCTTCACCTGGCGAACACGGCGCTCGTCTTCTTCTTCGTCTGGAAGCTCTCCGGCGGCCGGCGCTGGACGTCGATCGTCACGAGCCTCTTCTTCGGCATCCACCCGATGCACGTCGAATCCGTCGCGTGGATCGCCGAGCGGAAGGACGTGCTCTTCGCGTTCTTCTATCTACTCGGACTCATCACGTACCTCCGGTACCTGGGGCGGAAGCGGATCCCCTGGCTCGCCGTCACGCTCGTCGCGTTCGTACTCTCCGCCGCTTCGAAGCCGGCGGCGGTCGTCTTCCCGGTGACGCTGCTCGCGATCGACGTGTACCGCCGCCGCGCGATGCGGCTTCGCGCGCTCGTCGAGAAGATCCCGTTCTTCGCCGTTTCGATCCTGACCGGAGTCCTGACCATCAAGGCTCAAATCGCGGCCGAGGCCATCGACTCAGTCTGGAATCCGTTCGAGCGGTTGCTGATCGCGTCGAAGGCGACGCTCCTCTACGTCGAGAAGCTCTTCGCCCCGGTTCACCTCTCGGCGCTCTACCCGTATCCCGTCGCGGCGGAGGGTCTTGGCCCCGAGTTCCTGGTCGCGATCGCGGTGGTCGCGATCCTGCTCCCCGCGATCGTGTACTTGAATCGACGGAATCGGCCGGTGCTCTTCGGCCTCGCGTTCTTCTTCATCAATATCCTTTTGGTGCTCCAGTTTCTCACGGTGGGCGCGGCGGTCATTGCGGAGCGCTACACGTATCTCCCCTACATCGGCCTCTTCTTCGCGCTGGCCTGGTGTCTGGACGATCCGGCCGGCGCGGCACCCCCGGCATCCGCGGCACCAAAGCGGTTCCCGTTCCGGATCGTGATCGCAGCATGCTTCGCCCTGCTTCTCCCGCTGTCGCTCGTCCAGACGTGGGTGCGATGCGACGTGTGGAGGGATTCCGCGTCTCTCTGGGACGACACGATTCGGAAGTATCCGACGGCGGCGCGCGCGTGGAATTTCAGGGGGGTGACCTGGGCCGAGCAGTCCCGCTGGGATTCGGCATACGTCTACTTCGATCGGGCGATCCAGATCATGCCCAAGTACTCACAGGCGTTGAACAATCGCGCGGCCATGAAGATCCGGCGCGACGATCTCGAGGGCGGGCTGGCCGACGTGTCTCGCGCGATCGAGCTGAACGGCACGTACCGGGACGCCTACGCGAACCGGGCGCTCATCTACAACATGCGGGGCGAGCGCGAGAAAGCCATCCCTGACACCCGGCTCGCGCTCCTCTTGGAGCCTAGGAATCCCAACAATCCCACGATGGCCGCCGATCTCGGCGACGCGCTTCAGCAGTTGAACAGGCACCGGGAGGCGATCGCCGCCTACGATCAAGCGATCCGGACCCTCCGGGCAGACGATCCGCGCGTCGGAAGCTGTTTCCTGAACCGGAGCCTCGCCTGGTCGGCGCTTGGCGACACGACACGCGCCCGAAGCGACGCCCTCGAGGCGCAGCGTCGAGGAACGCCGGTCGATCCCGCCTACCTGGCGCGGCTCGGCGGCTAACGCCCGAGCCCGGTCACCAAATCAGCGGATGTCGACCTCAGGGCTCGCCAGCCCCAGGTCCACGTCGTCGATCGGATCGAGCCGCAGGAGGTCGTCCCGCAGCGGCGCCGCATCCTGGGACAGCGCCGTCAGCGCGAGGTCCTCGGCGGGCGGGAGATCCTCGAGAAATACGAACGCGGCTCCGGCCATGAATCGCGGGAGCGCCTCGCGGGCATAGCGGCCCGTGGACCCA